>DOVL01000218.1 GCA_003520105.1 Lachnospiraceae bacterium
AATACGGCGAGGAGCAGGTTAAGATCTGGAGACGTTCCTTCGATATCAAACCGCCTGCACTTGATCCGTCAGACGCTGAGGCTCCTCAGAATCAGGAGATGTTCAGAAATATCGATCCTGCGGTACTTCCGCTTCATGAGAGTCTTGAGACGACTATTGCAAGAGCGGTTCCTTTCTTCAATGAAGTCATAAAGAAGGATATGGAAGCCGGCAAGAGAGTTATAATCGCTGCTCACGGCAACTCACTCCGTGCACTTGTCAAGTATTTTGACAATATTTCAAATGATGATATCATCAATGTAAATATACCGACTGGAGTTCCGCTTGTATATGAATTTGATGATAACTTCAAGGCTGTCAACCATTATTATCTCGGTGACCAGGAGGCTCTTAGGGCTAAGATGGAAGCTGTGGCTAATCAGGGAAAGAAACAGTCCTGATCAGTTTTACGGATTGACAAAATCCGTAGGGGGCATAATATAAATATATCAGCAGGGTATTGTTTAGATATTCAGTGCCTGCTGATATATTTTTTTACGTGGAGGATGTATATGTTTGTAAGTGGTCTTATTGATTGGTATCGTTTATTATACTTGTCGACAGCTTTTTGTTGTAAGTTTAAGTGATTCTGTTATAATACTCATAGTGGGGATATGTTGGGACTTATCAGAGTCAGATATTTAATGCATATCCCAATTTAAGATGATTATTGTGGTTAATAGGGAGGTGGATAGATGTCAGAAGAATACAGTGTATCACTTAGTGATTTTATAAAAAAATTAAACCTGCATAATTATACGCCGGAGATAGATACGGACAAGATCATGATAACAGATCCGGACATAAACAGACCGGCCCTGCAGCTTGCAGGCTTTTTTGAACATTTTGATACAGCAAGAGTTCAGATATGCGGAAACGTTGAGCACGCATACCTTGCGGATATGCATACGAGAGAGGAAAATATAGATATATTTGACAAGCTCTTCAGCTTTCCGATTCCGTGTCTTGTATTTTGCAGAAATATCGAACCGTATGATTTTATAATCGAAGCAGGAAAAAAGCATGGCATACCTGTGCTTTCGAGCGGTTCGGCAACATCTGCCTTTGTGCATGAGTCGGTTAGATGGCTGCATGAGGAGCTTGCTCCGCGTATATCAATACATGCCGTTCTGGTCGATGTTTTCGGTGAGGGTGTGCTCATCATGGGTGACAGCGGTATAGGTAAGAGCGAGGCGGCTCTTGAACTTATCAAGAGAGGTCACAGACTTGTTGCCGATGATGTTGTTGAGATAAAGAAGATCAGTGATGACCAGCTTATCGGCCAGTCGCCTGAGATTACAAGACATTTTATCGAACTTCGTGGTATAGGAATCATAGATGTTAAGACCATGTTCGGTGTTGAATGCGTTAAGCTTTCACAGGAGATAGATCTTGTCATCAAGCTTGAGGAGTGGAACAAGGATGCAAACTATGACAGGCTCGGACTTGAGGATACCTATGTTGAATTCCTCGGAAATAAGGTTACCAGCCATTCCATTCCGATCAGACCGGGTCGTAACCTTGCCATCATCGTTGAGTCTGCAGCCGTAAACCACAGACAGAAGAAGATGGGTTACAACGCCGCTCAGGAGCTTTACAAGAGGGTTACAGAGAATATGATGAAGAATTCAAGGTAACAAGAAAAAATAGTGTGGAATTCAAGGTAGAACGAATGCTGAAGAACTCAAAGTGATAAATTAGAATTAGATTATCGTATATATATGCCCCTGAAGGCGTATTCGACAGCTACAACTGAAGGGGCATATATATGCGATAATCGATATAAATAATAAAATGGAGGATGAAAACAATGAGTTATGTTTTTGGTGTAGATATCGGGGGAACAACAGTTAAGATCGGACTTTTCAACGTAGAGGGTGAGCTCCTTGATAAGTGGGAGATCACCACAAGAACAGATGAGGGTGGAAAGTACATTCTTGGAGATATCGCAGATTCAGTTAATGCCAAGATCGAAGAGAAGGCTATTGATAAGAATGACGTTGCAGGTATCGGCATGGGCGTTCCGGGACCGGTTAGAGATGACGGAACAGTTATCAAGTGCGTTAACCTTGGCTGGGGCATCTTCAATGTTGCGGAAGAACTCAGTAATCTTACGGGACTTCCTGTAAAAGCAGGTAATGATGCAAATATGGCTGCCCTCGGTGAGATGTGGCAGGGTGGCGGTAAGGGCCACGAAAATATCGTTATGGTTACTCTCGGAACCGGTGTCGGCGGAGGAATCATCATCAATGGTAAGATGATCTCAGGCGTTAACGGTGCAGGCGGAGAAATCGGTCATATGACCATCAACAACGATGAAACAGAGTTCTGCAACTGTGGTAAGAAGGGCTGCCTCGAGCAGTATGCTTCAGCAACAGGTATCGTAAGAATGGCAAAGATTGCCCTTAATGAGAGTGACAGACCTTCTAAGCTTCGTGAGGTTCAGTACATCTCTGCGAAGGAAATATTTGACCAGGCTAAGACCGGTGATGATCTTGCAATGGAGCTTGTAGATGAGCTCGGTAACAAGCTCGGTCTTGCACTTGCACAGGTTTCATGTGTTGTTGATCCTGAGGTATTTGTTATCGGTGGTGGCGTTTCAAGAGCCGGTGATATCCTTATAAACGCAGTTAAGGCAGCTTATGCAAAATACGCTTTCCACGCCTGCAAGGGAACAGGCTTCGAGCTTGCTACACTTGGCAATGATGCAGGTATGTACGGCGGAGCTTATCTTGCTACGAAGTAATATTTATATTGATCAATATCAGATCCGGTAATAACCGTCCATATGTTGTGAACATAACGGGGTTACCGGATTATGAATGAGAAGACTGTGATCATTATGTGAGCTGATGACCACAGAAAGGATATGTGAAATTAATGTTGGAAATATTTGATGAGCCATTAAATAAGCACACTACATTTCGAACGGGTGGGCCTGCAAAGAGGTATGTCGAGCCGGAAACACCTGCTGAAGTGGTTGAACTTATTAAGGGTCTGAAGGAGAACGGAGAACCTTTTATCGTTATCGGTAACGGTAGTAATCTTCTTGTTTCGGACAAGGGATATGACGGAACGGTTATCTGTATTTCAGACAAACTGGGTGAGATCAAGGTTCAGGGAAGCACGATATATGCAGGAGCCGGAGCTATGCTTTCGGCTGTTGCGAGAACTGCGAGAGATAATGGTCTGGCGGGCTTCGAGTTTGCATCGGGAATACCGGGCTCTGTGGGCGGCGCCGTATTTATGAATGCGGGTGCTTACGGCGGAGAGATCGTTCAGGTTGCTCAGTACGTTGACGTTATTGAGGACGGTGAACTGAAAAGGATAGATGCCGCTGATATGCAGTTTGGCTACAGACATAGCGTTGCAATGGAAAGAGAGATGATCATCCTCGGACTGTGCATAAAGCTTGAAAGCGGAAACCCTGAAGAGATCACTGCGAAGATGAGCGAGCTGAATAAAAAGCGTGTTGATAAGCAGCCTCTTGAATATCCTAGTGCGGGATCAACCTTTAAGAGACCTGAAGGATATTTTGCGGGTAAGCTTATTCAGGACAGCGGACTTGCAGGCTACAGAGTCGGTGGTGCCATGGTATCACCTAAACACTGCGGCTTTGTTATAAACTATGAAAATGCCACATCAACTGATATTTACACCTTGATGCAGGATGTGATCAAAACGGTTCAGGATAAATATAATGTCACACTTGAACCTGAGGTACGTCTCGTGGGCGATTTCTGATGATGTGACAGAAATTAAAATAAATTGTTGAGTGTGAAGAGGAAGGAAACCGGATAATGAGATTTGTTATTGTAACCGGTATGAGCGGTGCGGGTAAGTCGACTGCTCTTAAAACATTTGAAGATTTCGGATATTTCTGCGTGGACAATCTGCCTGTTCCGCTTATCGGTAAGATCACTGAAATGATGACCGATAAGAGCTGGAATAACGATAAGGTTGCGCTCGGAATCGATATCAGAAACGGTGATGCGCTGAATGATCTGTCGGATGTTCTCGCAAAGCTCCGTAAGGATAAATTTGTTTATGAGATCATGTTTCTTGATGCGAGTGACATGGTTCTTGTGAAGCGTTATAAAGAGACCAGAAGAGACCATCCGCTTGCACCTCTCGGACATCTCGAAGAGGGTATTGCCGAGGAGAGAAACAGAATATCCTTCCTTAAGGAGAGAGCAGACTATGTTATCGATACAAGCATGCTCCTTACAAGAGATCTGAAGAGTGAGATCGAGTCAATCTATCAGCATGACAGGAATTATAACAATATTGTTGTTACGATCATTTCCTTCGGTTTTAAATTCGGTATTCCTGCTGAAGCTGATTATGTTATTGACACACGTTTCCTGCCGAATCCTTATTATGATGAGCTTCTTCGCAAGAAGACCGGAAATGATAAGGAAGTTCAGGACTATGTCATGGCAGACGGAGAGGGAAGTGTATTTCTGAATAAGCTTTATGATCTGATGGGTTATGTTATCCCTCAGTTCGTTGAGAAGGAAGGCAGACACCAGATGGTTGTTGCAGTCGGATGTACCGGTGGCAGACACAGATCGGTGACCATAGCCAATCTCCTGAGAGACAGACTTTCGGAGCTGCCATATTCGATCCACGTACTTCACAGAGACATCAGTAATGATAAATACGTAAAGGGAGAAGAGTAATGTCTTTTTCTACAGACCTTAAATCCGAGCTTTCAGAAATAATGCCTACGGCGGTTCACTGCCGGCTGGCTTTCCTTGCCGGAGTCGTTGTTTCGGCCGGAAAACTTGAGGGCAGTGAGCTGAGTATAAGGCTTGAAAATGAGTCCCTTCAGAAAGTTTTACAGCGTATTATAAGAAAAACTTTTGACAATACGGATGAAATGATGTATACATCTAACAGTGGAGGGCAGAAAAAACTGGTCATCACAGGAACTCTTGTTGATGATTTTTTTTCTACTCTGAAATTATCCGATGTGTCGGGAAGCCTCTATACAAATAATATTGTCATAGAGAAAACCTGTTGTAAGAGAGCGTTCATCAGAGGTGCGTTTCTTACCGTCGGATCTGTTTCTTCCCCGGAGAAAAGCTATCATTTTGAGATGGTATTTCCTGACGAAAATAAGGCCGGTCAGATGATTGAATGTATGAAAGTATTTGACACGGACCCTAAAGTTGTGGTAAGAAGAAACAGTTATGTTGTATATATTAAGGACGGAGATGAGATTGCAAGTCTTCTCAGTGTCATGGGAGCGGTCAATTCGCTGATGACATTTGAGAATGTGAGAATCGTCAAGGATATTCGGAATTCGATCAATCGAGAAGTTAATTGCGAGACCGCTAATATCAGCAAGGTCGCAAGTGCTTCGGTCAAACAGATCAAGGATATCGAATATATAGATTCTGAGATGGGCAGGGATTACCTTCCGGACAGTCTCAGAGAACTTGCAGATGTAAGAATTGCCAATCCGCTTCTCTCGCTCAAGGAATTGGGAGATATGCTGCAGCCGCCTATAGGCAAGTCGGGGGTCAATCACAGACTCAGGCGTATAAGCGCTCTGGCGGATAAGCTGCGTGAATCCCGTTAAACATCATCTATATGAAGGGGAACATAGAAAATGACTACTGCACAATTTACTGTTAAGTTACCTAATTACGTAGAAGCAAGACCGGTTGCTGAGATAGTACAGACAGCAAGCCAGTATGAGTCGGCTATCTACCTTATATCAGGAGACAAGAAGATTAATGCCAAGAGCATTATGGGCATGATGAGCCTTGGACTTCATAACGACGATATTATCAGTGTAGAGGCTGACGGAAGAGATGAAGAGCAGGCTATAGACGCTGTTGTAAGATACATGAGTTCGGTAGCATAGTTATAAGTTTTTTTAGGGATACCTTCATAGGGTATAAATATAAAAAACAATGTATAAAAGTCACATGCTTTGTTGCATGTGACCTTTTTTTGTGGTATCATATAAGTTGCGGTAAAAGTGAAATATATTTGCTTTTTATATAGTTTCAGGCTGACGGAGGTATTAAGGGAATGGGTTTTTTCAGTAATCTGAAAGAGAAGATAACAAATATAGGCAAGAAAAAGTCTACCAAGAGCTCTACGGAGCTCCAGTTCGACAAGGCTATGAACCTCATGGAGAATGCAAATGGTCTTGAGGCTGTTGAGATCCTGGAGAAGATAGCAGATATCGGTATCATGGATGACAACTACAAGACACTTGGTACAGACTGCCTTAAGATACTCGGTGAATTCTATGAGACCGGTAAATACAGTAATTCATCTACTGATAAGGATCTCAGCAAGGCAGCCGGATATTATGAGAAATACACCAATATGGTTAGTGATGGAGAGATGATCTACAAGGTTGCCAAGATGCACCTTGAGACTCAGAATTTCTCAAAGGCTATCACATACTTCCAGAAGGCAGCTGAGAAGGGTATCAAGGCTGCATATATGAATCTCGGTTCCATTTACGAGAACGGTCTCTCAAGAGTTGACCAGTACGGTAATAAGAGTGAGAACGTTATTCCTGTTGATCTCGAGAAGGCTATGCTCTGGTACAGAAGACTTGCGGATATGGGCGATGAGAAAGCCCAGGCAGCTTATGACAGAGTTGATTATGCTTCAAAACATACAGACAGTATCGAGTTCGAAGAGAAGGATAAGATCTATTCCGAGATATCCGAGAAGCGTAAGGAGAAGGGCAAGGAGCCACGTTTCAAGGCTATCGACCCTGCAAAGCTTCAGTATCAGTATACCTACGTACACAACCAGATAGATGGTTATATCCACAAGCTTCCTAAGGACTGGGTTAAGACCATCAACGAGATGACAGATGAGGAATACTACGCACCGAGCATTACCTATAAGGATTTCGAGATGTATGTTTCCTATGATTCGATTCCTCGTGATTCAAAGAAGACACTTGAGAACTATCTGAGATATTGCAACGATGCTTTTGATGAAGAGCTTCAGCTTAAGTCATACATCACAGAGTATGCAGACGGTATCTGTACAACCTTCTATCACAAGGGTATGAACAAGGGTATCGTTACATTTGCATTCTATCAGGGCAGACGTCTTGCTTGTATGAGATTTGTCTGTGCAACGATGGA
>DOVL01000157.1 GCA_003520105.1 Lachnospiraceae bacterium
CCTAGTTTCATTTTCTGTATATCTCCTTTAAATAATACTTATTAATCAAAAATAAACTCTTCACCGAGTTTTTCTTTATACAGTCCCTTCCAATATGCATCAAATCCGGGATAATTATGTTCATCACCACTGTTTCCTTTGTAACATTTTATATTGTACTCAGGATCTTTCATGCTGATATCGAAAGTATAATCAAGATTATATTCTGCCCCTTTATCCTGTTTTTCCGAAATATGCTTTGGCAATTCATCTCTGATACTCTGTACATCCTCGTCTGTAAGATCTGCAGACTTCTCTGCATCTGTGTAATCAGAAAACAACCTTGTAGCATAATATATCTTTTTATTCTTCAAATCAAGTGTCAATCTTCTCGGATAAGCCAGCTCGCCGCCATAATACATATCAAACTCAATAACGATCACATCGACTGTTTTTATATAATCCTCAAGCGGAAGCTCACTCGGCGTCCCCTGATAGATACTCCCGGTATCCGTTCCGTATACCACGCCATTATTATAATCATTTGAAACCATATCCCAGTAACTTTCCCTAGATAATGTATCCTTTCTGAGTCTGTATTGCATAATAAAATCCAGGATATACTCTCTTGGGATATCCGTCTCCGTAACACCGTAATATTCCAAAAACTCATCAACACTGACAATCTTGTCAGCCGGTTCTTCAGTATCATTCTCTTCACTGGAGTTGACAACCGCTGTGTCCTTCGTGTTTTTATCAGTTGAATCGGAATTCTTATCACATCCAACAGTGAGTAATGTCATCGTGAAAAATGACAATAAAACAATAATTCTTTTTTTCATCTGATTCCTTCCCTTATTTAATGTCAAGATTTAGTCCTGCTATAAGATCCCCAAGTGATGTTCCTATTTCCTCTGATTCAGGAATCACGACCTCATTTTCTTCAGATTCCTGATCCTCAGGATTATCCAAAAGAGCTTTTATTGAAAGAGAGATCTTGCCATCCTTTATATCTATGACCTTAACATCAACCTCCTGCCCTTCCTTAAGGACAACTCCGGGATGCTTGATCCTCTGATGAGAAATCTGTGAGATATGCACCAGCCCTGACATTCTGTCACCAAGGTCAATAAACGCGCCATAGTCCTTTATCGTAGCAACTGTACCGTGGAAAACCTGTCCCACCTTAACATCTGAGATTTTCTTTTTTCTTTTAGCTTCCTCTCTCTCCTTCAGAATCTCCTTAGCAGACAGGATCAGTTTATCATCATCCATATTTGCTTCAAAAACCCTGACCTCCAGTTCCTTACCAAGGAAAGCATCACAATCATCAATTCTTTCAAGAGACAGTTTTGAAATAGGGATAAAAGCCCTGAGCCCCTCAAAATCAGCGACCACTCCGCCCTTAACCACTTCACTGACCGTAACCATGATATTTTTCTGAGATGCCTTCAACTCCTCAGCTTTCCGCCACGCCAGAAGTGAATCCGTATCATGGACACCATCCCCCATAAAACTGTACGATTTCTCCAGCAGCTCTTCATAATCCTTCATTGATTCTCCCATAATTGCACTTCTCCTTTAAGCATATATTTTATAATTATCTGTTTCTCAAATGTTTTGTATCTATAACTCCCCCATTTAAATCTCCTTCTCCAGATATCCACATGTAAATGAGAAGAAATCAAACTTTATAGTATTCGTATGTTTAAAACCGTTCTTTTCATACCACTGCCTCAGGACAGTGTTTTCTTCAACTATACTGAGCTTCATAATCCTGCATCCCAGCTCTTTTGCTTTTGAGATTGAATCATCAAGAAGCTTCTTTCCGATTCCCTTATGTCTGTACTCCGGCAACACGCTGAGACTGCCCAATTCACACTCTTTCTCAGCAGGAAGAGAAATATTATAGTATCCGATCATTTCATCGTCCTCAAAGTATCCAAACATCGGACGATGTTGTTCATCCATCCATGTAAGTATCTTATTCTCATCGGTTGCAAACGCTGTAAATGCCGGAGAGTTTTCCGGTGTTATATCATATTGTTTTGCAACAGTCATAAAACTCTCACATATCACCTTAACACATTCCGGTATATCTTTTTTCTCTATCGCTCTGATCATACTTTTTTCTCTCCAATTTTTATATTCATACTTAGCAGTTTATATATATCCCCATATCACATGGTCTATCGCTCTTCCTTCTCAAGAGACATATCTGTCAGCGCTGCCGATATTAAACCTTCAGGATCTGCATCCGGCCTTATCCATTCATCAATGTACTCTTCCGGAAGAATAAGCGGCATACGGTCGTGGATCTCACTCACTGCAATTCCGGGTTCGCGTGTCAGAATGACAAATACAGGCAGGTTCCCCTCGAATTTGTACAATCCGCATAGCCATGTGATTTCACTTTTCTCAGGCTTTATGCAGTACTTATCGCCAGTCTTCACCTTCCCGTCAGCACCCTTCAGATGGCTCCACTCTAAATAATACGATGCAGGGATTGCGCAGCGATGCGATTTCCACGCCTCTCTGTAAGTATATTTTGAAGAAGCCGTCTCAACTCTTGCGTTTATTAAAAGTGACTTCTCTGCAAAGCCCCATTTCATCGGAAATACAGCCCTTTCACCCCGCCGGTTTGTAGCGATAACCGGAACAATATCCGTCGGACATATCTCTCCGATGGTCTTGATATCAGCTATTTTCTGCCATACCGCAACCAGTGGCGACTTCATGAGTTCATCTATCATACCTCTGAATCTCTCGGTATCTTCAATTCGATATCTTCCGCACATTATCCTTCAACTCCCGAAATCCACTTTATATATTTTAACAGGCTTCTTTATTCTTCCGTCTATATCCGATCAATCATGCCGCGTCTCGTACGCACCACATCTTATTATGGGGCCAAATCATACGTATTACATCATATTTTTAGCATACTCAACATTATAACACAGTTTTTCTCAAAATACTCCCTCAAATCATGACCACCGGCTTAGCCGGT
>DOVL01000141.1:0-165 GCA_003520105.1 Lachnospiraceae bacterium
TGCAGCTTCCTTGATCTCCTTCTTACTGGTTTCGATCTTAACCTTCTTATCCTTTGAAGCAAATATATTTTTGAATTTCTGATGTCTCAGTTCCTTGGTTTTGATAAGGATAGGAGCGAGAGTTATATTTTCAAGTACGGTCTTGTTATTGAAGAGATTGAAATG
>DOVL01000141.1:224-11847 GCA_003520105.1 Lachnospiraceae bacterium
TGGAACACCATGCCCATGTGGCGGCGGTGTACATTTATATCAACCTTCATGTCTGCGATATCTACACCGTTGAAGATGATCTGACCGCCGGTCGGATCCTCCATACAGTTGAGACAACGGAGAAATGTACTCTTGCCGGAACCGGAAGGACCGATTACAACAACGATATCACCCTTGTTGATAGTGATATTTATACCGTTTAAAACTTTATTTTCACCGAAATGCTTTTCGAGATTAATTACGTCTATCACTCTTTTTCAGTCTCCTTTCCATGAGTTTAATAAGCAGGCTGATAATGATGACGATCACAAGATAGATCAGAGCCATCACAAGATAAGGAACCATGAATTCATAGCTGTTGGTTCCTATTTTATTAAAAGCAACATAAAGGTCGGTAGCTCCGACAAAGCTGACTACCGAGGTTTCCTTTATGAGGGAAATGAATTCGTTTCCGAGTGTCGGAAGGATATTCTTGATAGCCTGAGGGATCACGATGTGGAACATTGTTGTGGCAAAGCTGAGTCCAACTGCACGTCCACCTTCCATCTGACCATTGTCGACTGACTGTATACCGCTTCGCATGATCTCAGATATGTATGCACCGGAGTTAAGTCCGAATACCATGCAGGCAACCTGAACACCGGTCATATTTATTTCCCAGATAGGCAGGAGTACATAGTAGAAGATAAGCAGCTGCACTACCATAGGCGTTCCTCTGAAGATCCATACATAGAAGGAACAGAAGCCATTAAGTATTTTAGGAAGAGTTTTGTATTTTGGAATCACTCGCACGGTTGCGATAAGTGTTCCGATTATGATACCGATTATAAGACCGGTTATAGCTATGATAGCTGTGTTTTTTAAACCTTCTACGACCTTGACATAGCCTTTATAATCCATAAAGAATTCCCAGAAGGTTTGCCATTTATGCTCGAAGTCGCCCACGACATACACCTCACATTTTTTATTATTTGCTTTCAATGAAAAAGCGTTTCCGGGAATATGGTCTATTCCGGCGGAAACGCTTTTCATTATTGCATATATTCTTTGAAAATGCAAATACTTACTGCATAGAATTGATCTTAGTTGTGATGAATGCTGCAGGTGCGGCATCGATGATAACGTAATCTATATTTCCATTAAGAAGATCCTGGATGGCAAGTGAACCGTTACGATATCCTGTTGAAGACATCTTGAATCCTGTAAAGCCCCAGTCATCATCACCTTCGCAGTAGAACTGGCCTGTTGTACCGTTCTGGTAACCAACCTTGGTCTTGGAATCCTTGCTGTTAAGGATTTCTTCGATAGCGGCAGCGTCCTTGCAGTTATCAAACTCTGTATTTGAGTTAAGAACTACAAGCTTCTGGCTTGCGTAGTAGTAAGGGTTTGTAAATGTAACATACTCCTCACGCTCAGGCTTAACAGTAAGACCTGCCATAGCGATATCGCACTTATGCTGACCAACTGAGAGACATACTGCATCGAAATCCATATCCTGGATAACAAGCTCAACACCGAGATAATCTGCAAGTGCCTTGGCAATCTCCATATCAACTCCATAGTAGCTGTCACCCTTAACATACTCAAAAGGCTCAAACGCAGCATTTGTAGCAACTACAAGCTGATCCTTTGAAGCATCAAGTGAAGCAGACTTAACTGCTGTAGGCTCGCCATCACCGAAATACTTGTCGCAGATAGCATCGAAAGTACCATCACTCATGATCTGGTTGATAAACTCATTTGTCTTCTCGAGAAGCTCAGGCTGATCCTTGTCAACACCAAAAGCATACTCTTCATCTGTAAGATTTACGTCGATAACCTTAGCTGTCTTCTTCTCCTTAGACTTGCTGTCCTTCTTACCGCAGGCTGCAACTGAGACTGCAATGAGAAGAAGAGCCATCGTAAGGGCTGTGATCTTCTTGATTTTCTTCATTTTTTTATCTCCCTTTCCGGATGCTTTTCTTATTATATGTGCATCCATAGCATTTAAATTCGTCAAGATATTATCACTAATATCTGAATTGTGCAACTATTAATACGAGCGGAAATATTCATATATAGAAAATATGATCATTATGCTTTCAGTAGTATAATGAATGACCGTTGTATGGTTAGGATCATTCGGACAGTTCTTCCCAACTGTCATACATGGCTGATAGTTTTTCTTCAACCTCCGCACGTTCTTTCGACAGCTCGGAGAGAGCTCCCGCGTTTGAGGCGATAGAAGGATCCGCAAGCTTTTCATCAATCTGTTTTAATTCCTCTTCGGCTGCGGCAATACGTTCCTCGAGCTTTTTGATATCATTTTCACGTTTTTTTGCTGCTGCCTGCTCGGCCTTAAAACGTAAGAAATCTTCCTTTGAACCTGCAGCGGGAGCAGTATTTACAGTGCTTTCGCCGGTGCTGGCGGTAGTGGCAGCTGATGAACCTTCGGCAAAACTGTTTTTAGTATTAGATATGCCGCCGTCAGAAAGCTCCGGATGCTGTACCCTGAACAGATCATCCTTTTTCTGAACGTAATAATCATAATTGCCTTTATAGTTTGTCAGAACCTTATGCGACAGCGAAAGAGTTCTTGTCGAAACCTTGTTCAGGAAATATCTGTCATGGCTGACAAAAAGGAGAGTTCCTTCGTAGTTCGAAAGAGCATCCTCAAGTATCTCCTTGGATTGTATATCCAGATGATTTGTAGGCTCATCAAGTATGAGGAAATTGGCAGGAGAGAGCATAAGCTTGGCCAGTGAAACACGGCCTCTTTCTCCACCGGAAAGGTCCTCGATCTTCTTAAATACGTCATCGCCTGTGAAGAGAAAGGCGGCAAGGACATTTCTGATCTTTGTATTGTTCAGATCAGGGAAGGAATCTGATATTTCCTCAAATATAGTCTTCTCAGGTGACAAGTCGTGCTGCTCCTGATCGAAATAACCGACCTTGACACGTGAACCGAAGGCGACGTGTCCGCTGTCCTTCGATATTCTGTGGTTTATGATCTTCAGAATGGTGGTTTTGCCTGTACCGTTTCCGCCGATCAGCGCAACATGCTCGCCTCGTTTTATATCAATTGAAAGGTCTTCGAATAGCTTATTATCACCGAAGGCTTTGGAAAGCTCGGTTACTGAAAGAACATCCTCACCGGACTGGTTCACCGGTGTGAGAGCCAGACGCATCTCTGCCTTGTATTCAGAAGGCTTCTCGAGCCTCTCGACCTTGGCAAGCTGCTTCTCACGACTTTCGGCACGTTTGATCGACTTCTCGCGGTTGAACTGCTTAAGCTTATTTATTACGTCTTCCTGGTGCTTTATTTCCTGCTGCTGATTCATGTAAGCATGCATCTTTGCTGCTCTGATCGCAGCTCTTTCGAAAGCGTAGAAGGAATAATTACCGTTAAATACGGTCGAAACACCGTTATCTATCTCTACTATTTTAGTTGTAACCTTATCAATAAAATATCTGTCATGGCTGACGATAACAACTGCTCCCGGATATGATGACAGGAAGTCCTCGAGCCATGATACGGATTCCATATCGAGATGGTTTGTAGGCTCATCGAGGAGAAGTATGTCAGGCTTCTGAAGGAGAAGTCTTCCGAGTGCGATACGTATCTTCTGACCACCGGAGAAGGAATTGATGTGTCTGTCATAATCCTTTTCGGTAAAACCGAGACCCCTCAGTACGCCTGTGATCTCACTTGTCATGGCATAACCGTTCTCGCGGTCGTAGGTGGTCGAAAGAGTGCTGTATTCGTTCATCAGCTTTGTCAGCTCATCGCCTTCGGCATGCTTCATGGCTGCTTCGAGTTCACGCATGCGGTCATTCATCTCGATCAGATAACGCTTGGTCTCGAGCATCTCGTTGTAAAGTGTATTTTCGAAAGAAATATCCTGCTTCTGAGAGAGATAGCCGAGCTTCATATCTCTACCGATTATGATCTGGCCTGAGTCCGGTGTTTCTTCACCAACGATCATCTTAAGAAGAGTTGTCTTACCTGCACCGTTGATGCCGACTATAGCAACCTTTTCGTGAGATTCTATATGAAAATTTACATTTCGCAGGACTTCCTTGATCCCGAAGGCCTTCGAAACAGTCTGTATACTGAGTACCATTTTTATCATCCTTTATAACGGCAAAACTTAAACTGCTGCCGTAATTGTTTATCTTCCGGGGTATCCCAAAAACATTGTGATTGTAGCAAAAAACAGATGAAAAATCAAACTACTTCTGATATAATACTTATGTTGGGTGTTTATGATTTACTATATTCTGAATATTATTTGGGAGGTATTATAAATGGGCGTTATAGAAGAAGTTAAGGAAGCGCTTGCCAGACGTAAGTTTATTCCTTATTTTCAACCTCAGTACGATGTTATAACAAGAAAGATGTGGTCTGCGGAGATCCTTGCAAGATGGATCGAGAGTGACGGCTCTGTTATCGTTCCGGGATATTTCGTACCGGAGCTGGAGATGACCGGAGATATTCTTGAGCTTGACTGGTATATGCTTAAGGAGGCTTGTATCTTCCTCAGCAAGCTGGACAAGCAGGGCGTTCCGAAGTTCCCTATTTCTATAAACTTCTCATGGAAGCACATCAATGAACAGAATACAAGCGGTATGCTCTGTGAGATAGTTGATTCCTATAAGATTCCTCATCAGCTGATCATCATAGAGGTTGCGGAATCAGCGATTCTTGAAGCAGAGGAAGACGTTAAGGTTATGCTTGAGGAGATAAGAAACGAAGGCTTCCGCATAGCTGTCGATGATTTCGGAAACGGTTCATTCTCGCTTGATCTTATAACCGATCTTACTCCTGATGTCCTTAAGATCGACAGAACATTCTTCCTGAATGGTCTCGGAGACGAGAAGGATAAGCTTGTGCTTGAGGGTATATTTGACTTCGCAAACAGACTGCATTTAAATACGGTTGCAGAGGGTATCGAGACCGAGGAACAGCTTACATTCCTCAGAAACAGCGGATGTAAGGTTGTTCAGGGTTATATTTTCGATAAGCCTATGCCTGAGACTCACTTTATTCAGAAATGTAAGGATAATTCTGCTGATCTTGATGCAGAGGATATCCTTTTAACACAGTCCCCTGCAGCAGCTGTTCAGCTCCTTATGGATGCTATTTATACAGTATCTCCGAGTATCACATATATGAACCTTACCAAGAACAGTTATTATGTTGCTCAGGGTGAAGAACTTGGAAAGAGAGTAAATAATTCCATCAGCTCACTCGATGACAGACTTGCGAACAGCGTAAGTTCGGTTTATCCGGATGACAGAGAGCTTTATAAGAAAACGCTTAATGTTAAGAGTCTCCTTGATGCATACGAGAGAGGTGAGAAATTCGTTGATGTGATATTCAGACAGATCGGCGATGACGGCGTCTACAGAAAACTCGCGATCAAGAATGTCTTCGTAAAGAATCCGGCAGTAAATGATGTTATAGCAATAAGCTTCTGCACGGTTCTTGAAGAGGTTGAGCCGATTATCACACCTCCGCCTGTGAAGGAGGAGCCTGAGGTTCCTTATCATGATCCGAATTCGACGACCGAACTAGTTAATGTCAGGAGAGGGGATATAGTTGTCCAGGAGAAACGTGATCAGGTCGTGGTAGATAAAACAGCTGAAGAGAAAACAGAATAAAAATATGTGAATTACAGGCCGGGCTTGATCAAAAGTCCGGCCGTTTCATTGTGTAGAAGAAAACAGAGGGTCTGATATATAAAAAAGCCTGTGATTTCACAAATATTTCATTTGAATTATTAATAATAATCACTATAATGTTGGTAGTGCGTTGTTGTGTGGGGCATTGTGATCACAGTATTTTCGCACGGACCGTTTTTAATGGTTTGAACTATAGATAAGATGAAGATGTGGTAGATAAAATGGGAAAAATATTAAAACGATTAAACAAAACAGAAGTACTGATGGTGTTCTGCAGTATTGTGTTTGTCGTGGCGCAGGTCTGGCTTGAACTTAAGATGCCGGAATTCATGTCCAGGATAACCAAGCTTGTAGAAACAGAAGGAAGCAAGATGGGAGAGGTTCTGAAGAATGGTGCATTCATGTTACTCTGTGCCCTTCTCAGTATGTTGTCGGCAGTGGCAACAGGCTTCTTCGCCGCAAGAGTAGCAGCCGGTCTTTCGATGACTCTGAGGGAACAGGTTTTCAAGAAGGTTCTTACCTTCAATAATGAAGAGATGGGTCACTTCTCAACCTCAAGTCTTATTACAAGAACAACAAATGATATTACACAGGTTCAGACACTTATAGCTATGGGACTTCAGGCTATTATCAAAGCTCCGATCCTTATGGCCTGGGCCATATCCAAGATTGCAAATAAGCAGTGGCAGTGGTCGGCAGCAACGGCAGGAGCAGTTGTTATGATTGTTATCATGTTCATGTGTACTGTTGTTGTCTGTATTCCGAAATTCAAGAGAATACAGTCACTTACCGATAATATCAACAAGGTTACCAGAGAAAACCTTACAGGTATAAGAGTAGTAAGAGCTTACAATGCCGAGGAATATCAGGAGGCAAAGTTTGAGAAGGAAAACGATGACCTTACCAAAACTCATCTCTTTGTAGGAAGAGTTATGTCTCTGATATCACCGATGATGACGATCATTTTGTCGGGAATATCACTTGCTATCTACTGGATAGGTGCATATCTTATCAATGACGTAAAGATTGATTTCGTGAATGATCCTTCCGGAGCATCGGCAGGAATGTCGAAGAGACTGGATATCTTCTCGGATATGGTTGTATTTTCCCAGTATGCAATTCAGGTAATCATGTCATTCATGCTTCTTTCAATCATGTCCTTCATCCTTCCGAGAGTTATGGTTTCGGTAAGGAGAATCAATGAGGTGCTGGATACTGAAGTGAATATAGTCAGCGGCACTAAGAAGGATAATGACAGCAGTAAGGCAGGCAGTATCGAGTTTAAGAATGTATGCTTCAGATATCCGGACGGTGGAGATGACATCCTTCATGACATATCATTTACGGCTGAAAAGGGTGAGACGGTTGCTATAATAGGCGCGACTGCAAGTGGTAAGAGTTCGCTTGTTAACCTGATCCCGAGACTTTATGATGCGACCGGCGGAGAGGTTCTCGTGGATGGCGTAAATGTTAAGGATTATGATGTTCATTATCTCAGAGACAAGATCGGATATATAGCTCAGAAGGCTGTTCTTTTTTCAGGCAGTGTAAAGTCCAATGTCGCTTACGGCAGGGATGATAAGATCGATGAGGAAATCGATGAGGCTATCGCAATTGCACAGGCTGAAGAGTTTGTAAGTGCGATGCCTGATAAGACTGATACACACATCGCTCAGGGTGGTACAAATGTTTCAGGAGGTCAGAGACAGAGACTCTCGATTGCTCGTGCAGTTTATAAGAAGCCGGAAATATATATCTTCGACGATTCGTTCTCGGCTCTTGATTACAAGACCGACAGAATCCTCAGAAATGTTCTGAAGGAGAAGACAGGCGATGCAACCAAGCTTATCGTTGCACAGCGTATCGGAACCATCAGAGATGCTGATAAGATAATTGTTATCGATGATGGTAAGATTGCCGGAATAGGCACACATAGGGAACTTATGAAGAACTGTCCTGAATATCAGGAGATTGCATATTCACAGCTTTCAAAGGAGGAACTTGAGGATGGAAGAGACTAAGAGAAGAAGACCGGGTCCGCCTCATGGTCATCCGGGCGGAGGAGTGCCGGGCGAGAAGGCAAAGGATGCAAAAAGAGCATTCAGAAAATTAAGAGAATACATAAGTAAATATATTTCAGCAATACTTGTTGCCGTAATACTTGGTGCGGCGGGATCTGTAATTGCAGTTATCGGACCGGATAAGATGGCTGATATAACCAATGAGATCACCAAGGGCTTTGCGGGTGAGATCAATATCTCAAAGGTTAAGAGCATCTGCATGATATTGATCATCCTTTATGCATGCAGCTTCGTTTTCAGCTATGCTCAGGGCTTTATCATGACAACGGTAACCCAGAGAGTTACAAGGTCGCTGCGTAAGGATATTTCCCAGAAGATCAACAGGGTACCGCTTAAGTATTTTGACAAGACCACTTTCGGAGATGTACTTTCGAGAGTAACAAACGATGTAGATATGATCGGTCAGACACTCAGTATGGGTATTGGCCAGCTTATATCTTCAGTAACGCTTTTCTTCGGCGCACTTATCATGATGTTTGTGACGAATGTTCTGATGTCACTTGCTGCAATTGCTTCAGCTATTATCGGCTTCATTATCATGATAAATATCATGAAGCACTCGCAGAAATATTTCCTCGCTCAGCAGCAGCAGCTTGGTGCGTTGGACGGACATATCGAGGAAATATATGGCGGACACAGTGTTGTTAAGAGCTATAATGGAGAGAAGAAGGCAGAGGTTGAATTTGACCGTATGAACAACGGCCTCTATAACAGTGCATGGAAGAGCCAGTTCTTCTCAGGACTTATGATGCCTCTTATGGGCTTTATCGGAAACCTTGGTTACGTAGTTGTCTGCGTTCTTGGTGCGGTGTTGGTTGAGAAGGGCTCAATCCAGTTTGGTACGATAGTTTCGTTCATGATCTACATCAGACTTTTTACCCAGCCGCTTTCACAGATGGCTCAGGTTTCAACAAACTTCCAGTCAACCTTCGCGGCCAGCGAGAGAATCTTTGAATTCCTTGAGGAAGAAGAGATGGAAGATGAGAAGAATAAGACTGTGAAGCTCCTTCCTTCAGAGGTTAAGGGCAGAGTTGAGTTTAAGAATATCAAATTCGGATATCTTCCGGACAAGACCATCATCCATAATTTCAGTGCGGTAGCTGAGAGCGGACAGAAGGTTGCCATAGTAGGACCTACCGGTGCCGGCAAGACGACCATGGTAAATCTTCTTATGAGATTCTATGAGACAGATGCGGGAGATATACTTATAGACGGTATTTCCACGAAGGATATGACAAGAGAGAATGTTCACAATCTCTTCTGTATGGTGCTTCAGGATTCATGGCTCTTCGAGGGAACTCTCAGAGAGAATCTTGTTTATGCCAAGAAGGGTGTAACGGACGAAGAACTTGATACAGTATGTAAGAGAGTCGGACTTCTTCACTTTGTCAAGTCGCTCCCTAAGGGATATGATACAGTGCTTAACGAGCAGACTTCTCTTTCTGCAGGTCAGAGACAGCTTGTTACTATCGCACGTGCCATGATAGAAAATGCACCGCTTCTTATATTCGATGAGGCTACAAGCTCAGTCGATACAAGAACAGAGGCAGCGGTTCAGAAGGCTATGGACCGCCTCACCAAGGGCAGGACATCCTTCGTTATTGCTCACAGACTTTCGACTATCAAGAATGCTGATCTCATCCTTGTTATGAAGGACGGAGATATTATTGAGACCGGAAATCATGAAGAGCTGCTCAGCCGGAATGGTTTCTATGCGGAGCTCTACAACAGTCAGTTTGAGCAGGCTTCGTAAACTATTTATTGCTTAAAATTTATATTAGAACCATGCGTACATATGCCTCTTCGTTTGTAAATTAAATACGCGCTCAGAGGCATATGTACGCATGGTTCTTTTTATCGTATAATGCCATAATTAATAAACTGCACAGGCATATACCTCCTCGCGTGCCATGATTCTGTAAACAGAATCATGCATACATCATTTCATGATGTATGTAGCATGCTACGCATGCTGCATCATTCACTACGTTCATGATAGAAATATGCTACGCATATTCCTACCTAGTTGTAGCAAAATACGCCCTCAGAGGTATATGCCTGCGCAGTTTTGTGTTATTGACTGAATGAAAAATATCCGCATATACATATGTCTTGAGGGATGCATTTTTCTAAATCCAGAAAGATATATATGTATATGCGGATTGTTTTGATTGATAGCTTAAATTTTTACTCTGACTTAATGATTACTGTGCCAGGTGGTTTACGAGCCAGTTGTAGATGAACTCGTAGACATTGTCGCGGTCAAGTTCGTTCAGGATCTCGTGGCGATCGTCTTCGAAGAGCTTGATGTCGACATCGGTTACGCCGGCTTTAACGTATTTCTGATAAACCTCCTTCGGACCTTTGCCGAAGTTGCCGACAGGGTCTCTGTCACCGGATACGATAAGTATCGGAAGCTCCTTCGGAACATCCTTGAATGCGTCACCTGCTGCGTCATAGGATACGGTTGAAAGAAGAGCATTGTAGCCGTTGAGTGTGAACGGAGTGGTGCAGAAAGGGTCGTCGTAGTATTTCTGGACTATAGTAATATCCTTGGTGAGCCAACTGTTTTCGAGATTCTCACCTGTAAGATCAAATTCCTTGTAAGGACCTGAGAAGACCATGCCTGCTACTGCATTGCTGCGGTGGTACATACCGTATTTTTTGGTAAGAGCAGCGATAAAGGCAAGACCTGCCTTGGTTTTTGCAACACTTTCGTTTCCGGTTCCGCAGATAATGACACCGCTAAGACCTTCAGCAAAGTGCGTGATATACTTTCTGAGAAGGTATGAGCCCATGCTGTGACCGAAGATGAAATATGGCAGATCAGGATATTTCTTAATAACGCCCTTTCTGAGACGATGTATATCCCTGACAAGAATATCGGAAGGATGCTCCTTGGCTATAAAACCGAGCTGATCCGGTGTGACAGCGGTCCTGCCGTGTCCGAGCTGGTCATGACCGACAACAATAAAGCCCTGGCCACATAGAAACTCGGAAAAATCAGTATATCTTCCCATATGCTCCTGCATGCCATGTACTATCTGAACTATTCCGCACGGTTCATAATCCGGTATCCAGTAATAGGCTTGAACCTTGTTCTTTCCGTCGGCTGAATCGAATTGTATTTCCTTCATGTACCTACCTCCTGTATTTAAATAAAATCCCATAAGTTAATGAGTTTATCTAATAAACCTTTATTATAAATATAATCCATATATGTCCTTTTCACAAGTTAAGAAGTATGTTTTTTGTTGACTTTTTCTGTTATAAAAACTAATATAAGAAGGTATGAAAAACAGTAAATTAGATGTTAAACGATACGGAGGTTTATATAAAATGAGCAAGATCATATTAACAGGAGACAGACCGACAGGAAGACTTCACCTTGGTCATTATGTTGGTTCTCTCAGAAGACGTGTTGAGCTTCAGAACAGCGGTGAATTTGATAAGATATTTATCATGATCGCCGACGCTCAGGCACTTACAGATAATTTTGATAATCCCGGCAAGATAAGAGACAATATCATAGAGGTTGCGCTTGACTATATGTCATGCGGAATTGATCCGACTAAGGCAAATATTTTCATTCAGTCAGCAGTTACAGAACTGACAGAGCTGACATTTTATTATATGAATCTCGTTACTGTTTCAAGACTTGAGAGAAATCCGACCGTTAAGGCAGAGATCCAGATGAGAAATTTTGAGGCAAGTATTCCTGCAGGTTTCTTTACTTATCCTGTCAGCCAGACTTCTGATATCACTGCATTTAAGGCAACAGTAGTTCCTGTAGGAGAGGATCAGCTGCCGATGATCGAGCAGGCACGTGAGATTGTTCGTAAGTTTAACGCAACCTATGGTGAGGTTCTTGTTGAGCC
>DOVL01000032.1:0-125 GCA_003520105.1 Lachnospiraceae bacterium
CTTGGAATTCCGTCTACCATTACGGCTCCCACATCACCCTGAATGAGAGGACGAACATATGTGATGAACTCGTTTGTTACATATGTTCCGTCCGGGGTGATCCAGTTTCTCGGAACGAGACGCTC
>DOVL01000032.1:139-2649 GCA_003520105.1 Lachnospiraceae bacterium
CATATGTGCCGTCCTTTGTGATCCAATCCCTGGGAACCAGACGCTCATCGTTAGCGATCTTGTGAACATCCTTAACCTCTGTTCCGGCCTGATATGGATCGTCGGAAAGTCTCTGGATAACAACCATCTTTCCGCTGTCGCCTTCGTCTGCGGCCTTCATTGCGGCACCGCCTACCTCGTAAGCTTCAAGGATATCAACTCTGGAAGCACAGTGGCTTGCTGCTCTCTGAAGAGTTGAAAGCTCGATGGAACGGGTCTTGCAGCCGATCTCCTGTGAGAGAACATTGCAGAGATATCTTGCTGTTCCTGTAAGCTGCTTATGTCCGAAGGCATCTACATACTCTGTAGCATTTCCGAGCTCACTGATATAGGTTCCGTCTGCTGTATGGATACCTTCCGAAATAGCTATAACTATCGAACGTTTCTTCTCAAGAAGCTCCCTGCACTTCTGAACAAATGCCGGAACATCAAACGGTAACTCAGGAAGATAGATAGCATCAGGTCCGTCACAGTCCTCACCCTTTGAAAGTGCTGCCGCACCGGTGAGCCAGCCTGCATTTCTTCCCATGATCTCAACAACGATTATCTGTCCCTTGCTGGTCTCAAGGCTCCATCCGTCACGGATGATTTCCTTTACAGAGGTTCCGATGTACTTGGCTGCTGAACCATAGCCCGGAGTATGATCTGTCAAAGCAAGATCATTATCAATAGTCTTTGGACATCCGACAAAGCGAACGTCTGAACCTGTTACGATTGCGTAATCTGAAAGCTTCTTGATGGTATCCATGGAGTCATTACCACCGATATAGATGAAGCAGTCGATTTCGAGGTCTTCGAGGATCTTGAAGATCTTCTCGTAAACTTCCTTGTTCTCATAGATATCCGGAAGCTTGTATCTGCAGGATCCGAGGTAAGCTGACGGAGTTCTCTTCAGAAGCTCTGCATCAAGTCCTGTACGGATATGCTCTGAAAGATCGATATATCTTCCCTCCAGAAGTCCCTGTACACCGTGGATCATTCCGTAAACCTTCTTGTATCCTCTGTCCTTAGCTGTTCTGAAAACACCAGCCAGAGATGAATTTATGGCTGCTGTTGGGCCTCCGGACTGTCCAACTATAACATTTCTCTTTACTTTTTTGCTCATAGGGTATCCCCAACCTTTCCTGCACTCCCCTGGTGCATCTATTTATTGGTACATTATACCATAAAAATCTCCTATATCGAAAAATAATAGGATATTTTTTCCAATTTTCTCCAAAAAATGAGTCAGATCAGCTCGGAATAAACAGATTAAAGCATGTGCTCCGGGTCTTTTTTTCATAAACAAAAAGACAGGTCAGCCAAATGCCAACCTGCCTAAGTATTATTTATAGATGATCAGTACAATGTTTATCAGAAATTAACGTACTGGTTATATGCATCAGGATTTGAGGCTTCTCCCTTTATAGCCTGATACAGCACGGCGTCAGCATTCATCTTATACGGACGAACATAGAAGAGACCGGCGATACCGCAGGTTACTAAAGCCAGAAGATTCCAAAGGATAAAGGACCAGTCATAGATGAAGCAGTTCATCTTCTGTCCCTGCATCATTTCCCTTGATTTTCTGAGTGCATCCGGTCCGCTGATGCCCGGGTTTTCGGCAAGGATGTAGGGAACTAGTCTGAAGGAGTAGCTGAGTATGACTCCCGGAATGATGAAAGCTATATATCCCAAGCCGATAAACAGATCCTTCAGGAAAATGCCCAGAACATTGTTCTTATAGTTCTGTGAATATCCGTCTCCTATAATCATGGGCTGTGGTCTTCCTGTCTGATTCATCAGGAAGAATTTGCTGCAGCCTACTTCCAAAGGATTTATAACTAGAATCTTTAACACAATTCCAAACACAATGATCACACCAAGCACAGCAAGCACTGCCACCAGTATCTTTGCTGCATCAGGATTATTTTCAAGCTGCTCTTTGATCTGCCCCTGTCTTGATCTGTAGGTTGAACCTGATGCCATAAAGAAGATTGCGTAGATCAAGGATACCAGAACTGAATTCCAGTAATTGTTTTTGAATGCCGCTTTTCCGCGGGCTTTAATCTCTGCTCTGTTCCACATAAAAAATCCCCCTCGTATAATATTTTTTAGATACAGTAAGTGTACCTTGATAACTTAATAAATCTTTGCTCAATTGGCTTAGTAAAGCCCATGGTATAATTGTTCCTTAGTGTCAATCAGGTAATAGTTCTAATTTCCCCTGTTGAACCAGAAATGGTTGCTTCATAAAAAGTCTGTTCCCCTGACACGGATGTTAGCTTCAAACCAGCTGGCTGTTTGCCTAAGTTCATGGCCTGCCTCTTAGCAGTGGGGTTCGCATCAGTCCATCTTAGGCTGGATTCTTATATGCGAGGGTGTCGATGCTCCGTGATCATGGGTTTTACCAAGCCGATTGAACACTCAAATCCAACATAGAAAGAAGGTGATAACATGAACCCACTTTACGTCGGTATTGATGTGAGTAG
>DOVL01000152.1 GCA_003520105.1 Lachnospiraceae bacterium
TAAAAGTCAGGTGCTCTACCGACTGAGCTAATGTCCCTCGCAGTTACCGCACAGGCGCGGCGTCGATAAAAAAGTGGGCCTTGCGGCCAAGCTGGGCTAACCGGATTCGAACCGGTGTATGCAGGAGTCAAAGTCCTGTGCCTTACCGCTTGGCGATAGCCCAACGGAGAAGGGTGGGTACAGGGATTCGAACGCTGGGCCTCCAGAGCCACAATCTGGCGCGCTAGCCAACTGCGCCATACCCACCATATGTTTATTTAAAAATAAAAACGTGCCCGAAGGGATTCGAACCCCCGACCCACGGCTTAGAAGGCCGTTGCTCTATCCAGCTGAGCTACGGACACATTTTATCCTGCTAAAGAGCTTGTCGCTCTTTTCGCAAGTAAAAAGCGGGTGATGGGAATCGAACCCACGTGTCCAGCTTGGAAGGCTGGTGTTCTACCATTGAACTACACCCGCATATGTTTATATGCTTTTGTAAGCGTCGGGGTGACAGGATTCGAACCTGCGACCTCCTGATCCCAAATCAGGCGCTCTAGCCAAGCTGAGCCACACCCCGAAAGAGGAATCAATCGACAACGGTTATTATAATCAAGAGCACAACCTGTGTCAACTGATTTTTTATTTAAGTAGCGGGAGGGGGACTTGAACCCTCGACACCGCGGGTATGAACCGCGTGCTCTAGCCAGCTGAGCTATCCCGCCATAATGGGACCTACAGGGCTCGAACCTGTGACCCTCTGCTTGTAAGGCAGATGCTCTCCCAGCTGAGCTAAGATCCCTTGCTTTTTTTCAGCACTTTTCCAATTATATAGATGAGTTGCTAAATTGTCAAGCACAAATTATAATTTTTTTAAACTCTTTTTTTCAGACGTTTTTGACGCGCTCTCAGAGTACATTTCTTCTATATTTTCTGCGGGTTCTTCAGGCTCCTGCTTCTCTTCCACTGCAAGAGGGAACCTGATCGTGACTTTAAAATTGTCTCCATTGATCTCTATCGTGAATTTACCCTTCATGAGTTCCGTGAGACTCTTCGCGATAGACAGACCGAGTCCGCTACCTTCGGTTGATCTCGACTTATCTCCCCTGACAAATCTCTCCGTCAGTTCCTCGGGTGATTCGTTGATCGGACGTACAGCGGTGTTCTCCAGAGTCATTATCGCTTCCTTCCCATCAGAAATAAGAGCAAGATAAACCTTCGAATTCTCCTTCGAATACTTGTATGCATTGTTCAAAACGTTCTCAGTGATTCTGAAGAGATGTCTTCCGTCGGCATTTATCATAACGGATTTCTTGCTGATCACGCTGACCATCTCAAGTCCCTTGTTCTCGAAACGATCTATATTTTCACCTACAACCTGATTAAGGAGCTCCGAAAAATCAAGAGTGATCACATTCAGTTCTATTTCTCCCGAACTTGCACGTGAAGCCTCGATAAGATCCTCTATCAGCTGTTTCAGACGCTGCGACTTGCTCTCAAGTATATCAACGTAGCTCTTAAGCTTCTCATTCTGGACATCTTCTCTTCTGATCAGACCGACATAATTGATAATAGAAGTAAGCGGTGTCTTGATATCATGAGATACGTTTGTGACAAGCTCAGCCTTCATCTTCTCGTCACGTACGTTTTTCTCAACCGCCTCATTCAGAGCATAATTCATTCCGTTTATGGTCTGGGCAAGGGTCAGACTGCTACCGCTTATACCCTCGGTATCAACCTGGGCATCCAGATTACCGCCACCGATCTCCTTAGCCGTATTTAATACTCGGTCAACACCTTCCTCGTTTCGGACAGTCTTCGAGAGCGAAAGCAGATTGATAAGGATGAAGACGATATCGATAAGTATAACAACAGCCGGATTTATGGAGAATATCTGCGTGATGATGAGGGCAGCAATATTTACGACAAGCACCATGCTTCCTCTGATGAAAGCAACCTTGCCGCCTCGTCCCTGACGGGAAGCCATCTCAAACATTCCACTCACCCACTTAACAAGTCTGACAGACGCAAGCTCGTCTACCAGAACCCTCCTCTTAACTCTTCTGATGATTGAGCAGTAGATGCTCATTCCTGCAAAATATACGATCGTAAAGAGCAATAGAACAACAACCTTCCTGAAATCAGTAAGGCTTCCTTCATACGCTTCTGTAATTGTAATATCCTTGAAGAACGGTTTAACCACTTTGTATGAAATAAATACAAAGAGCAGCCATATTACTGCCGGAATCTCAAGTATGGTCTTGTCGATCATGTACAGCCTGCCGGAACCGCCATCATATCTATATCTCTTGACAGCAAACCAGAGCAGTATCATTGACGCAAAATACAGTATCGCTGTGGCAGTAAAGATAAGATAATAATGTGGGCAAAATATCTTGCAGAAATCGTAAAGCTTACGGTTCTTAACCTGAGTCGACATACTGCCGTCGTCCTTCACCCCGGTTTTGATACCTATTATAAATTTGATATTATCGTCAGTTATACCGTATTTTTCAAGAGCCTCCTTCACCTTGAAATCCGTCACATGCTTAAGTCCGTCCGAATCCAGATAATAGCTGTATTCGCTTTCCGTATCGGCAAAGATATGACTGCTGATGATAGTGTCATAGTTTTCTAAGATCGAGCCGGTCATCTCCTCAAAGTCCTGCGGATCTTCAGTCTCAAGATTATTTCCGGTCGTATCGAAATAGTAAATATCATTGATTCCGCCGACCTTGTACAGGTAAACATATTCGTTAGCCTCCTGATACTCACTGCTGAGGCCATAAATATATCTGCTCATGGTGTAGTAATACTCACCGAGTGCAGTATAAAGTGTAAAAAGTTTGCTGTCGAAAACAGGTGCAAAAAGAAGGGCATATTCAAATTCATTGTACATGTCCATAGCGCTGTATATATATGAAGTCGGAATATAGAGATATTCATTCTCATAGATAACCCTGTTGTCCGTTATGATCAGCCTGCCGTAGTTATCTATCCTATAGATACTATCCGAATTCATAACAAGAAAGCACTCGCCATCATCGATGACGGTGTCATTCTCACTTATCCCATCCATATAATATTGAAGCACATAATCATAGTTATCATATACATCCTGACCTCCCTGAAAGCCGTATTTTTCGATCAGCTCCAGATAATCATCAGTCTTGATACGTACATAATCACTCTCTCCAATATATTCATCAAAGGAATAATTATAGTACTCATACCTGTCATGAACCTTGCCATTATCTGACGTATATGTATTGTCTGTCAGCGTTGATCGAAGCATATCCTCGAGAGTCATTCCATACTGCTGCTGAATATCCTCAACCGAATACAACTGCTGAGAATCAATAACCAGATAAGACTCGTCCAGTGGTTCACCATATTCGTCATAATAATTGTAAAATGAGCAGTTTCCTATTGTAAGGATCTTGCTGTTTCTATCGAGCGAACTCAGTCCGATCTCGCCGGAAATAATACCGAGAGTATTATCAACAAAGTTCTCCGCCTTCTTCCTCATATCCGGCGTCTCTGCATAATCGCTCTCAGCCGTAATCTCAGCCGACGGAAAATAGTTATTTTTGATAAATCTCGTGATATAAAGCAGCAGTAAAATAGACAAAGAAATAAAGCCAATAAGAACAAGAATGATCTTATTGGCTGAATGCTTTATGCTGTTTCCGATCTTGCTACCCTTCATAAACTTAAATCTTCTCTAATTTATAGCCCTGGCCCCAGACAACCTTGAGGTATCTAGGCTCCTTAGGATTGAACTCAATCTTCTCTCTTATATGTCTGATATGAACGGCGATAATATTCTCGGAAGCAAATGCCTCCTCCTTCCATACTGCCTCATAGATCTGTGAGGTTGAATAAACCGCATTCATATTTTCCATAAGGAATCTGAGGATCTGGAATTCGATCGGTGTAAGCTTAACCTCTTCACCGTCAACTGTTACAACTCTGCTTCTGGTATCAAGCACAAGACCACCGCTGACAAGCTTCTCGTTATCTGATCCGCCTGCGTTCAGATTTCCGAGTGTTGTATAACGTCTGAGCTGTGATTTAACTCTTGCTACAAGCTCAAGCGGATTGAAAGGCTTGGTCATATAATCATCAGCTCCGACATTTAGTCCAAGGATTTTGTCATTATACTCAGACTTTGCGGAAAGCAGGATAACAGGGACATTGCTCATCTCCCTGACACTTCTTACAACCTTGATACCATCAACCTTTGGCATCATTATGTCAACCACAAGAAGATGGAAGTCCACGCTCTTCACAAGTTCCAGAGCTTCCTCTCCGTCAAATGCCTTATAAACATTATAGCCTTCAGCCTCCAGATAGATCTGGACTGCGTCTACTATCTCTTTATCATCGTCACAAACAAGAATATTGTACATTTTTTAATCTCCTGAATAATACAAAAAAAGGTTTATATACCCATATACCCCTTCAGTTGTAGGTGAAATACGCCTTCAGGGGTATATGTGTAAATAAACCTCCATCCAGTGTATATAATAATAGTATCAGAATTATTAAGAAAATCAATTAAGATTTATTAAAAAATGTGGTGGGGAAAGCCTTAAAATAATAACTGTCAGGTGGTTTTACCACCTGACAGTCATTCCCCTGTTTTTTATAATCTGTTAATTATGCTTCTGCAGTATCTGTCTCAGCCTTAACATCTTCTGTGATCTCCTGATCATCATCAAAGAAATCATCATCGAAATCATCATCAAACTCGTCAAAGTCATCAAGATAATCAGGTGTGAGATACTTGTAAACTGCAACTGCGATACCAGCGATTATTGTGATAATACCAACAATAATTGCAACAGAGAGAAACGCGTTCTTTGCGCTTTCAACAGGCTCATCAGTTCTCTTCTCTACATCGTTCATTTTGTTTACCCACCTTTCAACAAATAATATAGTGTAATCAGTATACCACAGCAGACCTGTTTTTGCCATAGCAAAATTGATTTAACTGTGATTTTTTTATGATTTTTCTATTAAGATAATAACCGTTCAATATCACTCGGTTATTCACTGTATTTTATCATCAGAGTTTCTTTAATTTAGCCAGAGACGCGAACATTTTCTTCTCTCCGACTCTGTCAAAATCAACAACAACCTCGTGGTCGCTGCCGGTTTTCACTATCTCCTTAACAGTGCCTTTACCGAATTTGATATGCTTCACGGTATCCCCGACAACATAATCGAGTGATCCGGATGACGGCATGCCCTTCATACTGTTGAGATTGACACTACTGTACGGTTTATCTTTCACGGATGATCTGCTGCCAAAACTACCTGATCCGCCGTACGAACTGCCTCCGAATGATGATCCACCCGAACTATATGATGAACCACCTGAACCGGATGATCTTCCGCCACTGAATGAACCATATGACGAACCACCCGAACCATATGAGTTTCGTCCGAATGAACTGCCTCCGAAATCACCTGCAGGATATTCTTCAAACATACCTCTGCGCGATCCGAAGCCGTCCCTCTGCATATATCCCGGTGCTCTCTCGCCCATTCTCTTGATAAGGTTCTTCGGAATCTCATCAACGAAGCGTGATACCTTGGAATAATTTCTGCTTCCGTTGATCATTCTCGTTGAAGCACTGCTGAGGCGAAGCTCCTTCATAGCTCTCGTGATACCTACGTAGCAGAGTCTTCTCTCTTCCTCGAGGGCATCCGGATCATCGGAATCCATAGCCATACCGCTAGGGAAGAGCCTCTCCTCCATACCAACCATGAAAACATAAGGAAATTCAAGACCCTTTGCACTATGCAGAGTCATAAGTGAAACCCTGTCATCCTTCTCGATGCTTGTCTCTGTATCCGCAACAAGTGCTATCTCCTCAAGGAGTTCTGTAAGGTTCGGCGACTCTGCGCTCTCCTCATAGCTGACAACCTTGTTCTTGAGTTCTTCTATATTTTCAAGTCTGGACTTAGCTTCATCTGTTCCTTCTGCACGAAGCAAAGCTGCATATTCAGTCTTCTCGATTATCGCATCATAGAGAGCCGTAAGGCCTTCTTCCTGATATATATCAACCAGTGAATAAATAAGCTTCGTGAAATCCTGCACCTTCGCAGCCGCTCTCTCAGCCCCCGGAATTGACTCAACCATGTCCATTGCAGAGAACAGATCTATTCCGTTAGCCATGGCATAATCGATGATCCTGTTAACAGTCGTATCGCCGATTCCACGACGAGGCGTATTTATGATCCTGCGAAGTGATATCTCATCATCTCTGTTATTTACAGTCTTCAAATATCCGAGTATATCCCTTATCTCTTTGCGATCATAGAAGCCTGTACCACCGACAAGCTTATAAGGAACGCCGGACATAACCATCTTCTCTTCTATAACTCGCGACTGATTGTTGGTCCTGTAGAGGACAGCCATATCGGACAGAGCCTCACCCCTGCGGGAAAGCTCATTGATCCTCCTGACAACACTTTCAGCCTCGCTGTATTCATTATCAAAGCATTCGTAGATGACCTTCTCGCCATCCTCTTTATTGGTCCAGAGCCTCTTATCCTTACGACCTTCATTATTGGCTATAACGCCATTGGCAGCGTTCAGGATATTTGCCGTCGAGCGGTAATTCTGCTCCAGCTTCACAACCTTTGCATCCGGATATTCCTCTTCGAAATTAAGAATGTTGTAAATATTTGCCCCTCTGAATTTGTAGATTGACTGATCGTCATCACCTACAACACAGAGATTTCTATATTTGGCCGCAAGCATCTTGACCAGCATGAACTGCGTATGGTTTGTATCCTGATACTCATCAACCATGATGTATCTGAAACGTTCCTGATACATCTCCAGCACCTCAGGATGGTGCTCAAAAAGCTCGATAGTCTTATAAATAAGGTCATCAAAATC
>DOVL01000084.1 GCA_003520105.1 Lachnospiraceae bacterium
AGCATCCAGATTTCGAGCGCAATAACTACGACAGCCATATAGATGGCTGTACGTATATTTGTTTCATTGATGTATTGAGTCTCGTACTTAGTATGCCTGTGGAGACCCAGTTCTCGCCTTATCCACCCCAATAATTTCATCTATTCGGACACCTCACTAAAACCCCAATGTGATCAATGTGTACAGAGATAATGAATAGTTTAGCTGTTAACCACGATCAGCTTAGTTATAATCATCCGGTATACCCAGGAAACCGGTTTCTGATTTTGGATTGTAGATTCCGTAATAAGGAAAATCTTCAGGTATCTCTTCATAGTCTACAGCCAGAGGAGCACCGATCCAGCCGAGGAAAGACTCGGTCATGCTGCTCTTTTTAGCACCCGGATAATAGAGTGTGTAAACAGTTGTTGTATCTGCCTCAAGTCCGTAAGGAGGAGTGACAATGTATTTGGTATTCTGATCTATCCACTCTTCACCTTCTTCGTAAGAGAACTCGATCTTCTCCATCCTCATCGTATAGGTATAGTCGTCAACCTTCTTCACATCTGTGAATTTGCCATAGAAAACAGATAAATAGACCGTTCCGTTTGGATAACCATCACCGGTTTCGCCAAAGTTTGTATCTGAATATGAACCTGTGAAAGAACCATCAGGGTTGATATTAAGGACTGTAGCCCATCCGCCTGCACCACTTGAGAAGTAGAAGATAGGAAGATCGGTAAGAGCCTCGATCTTATCACCGGTCTGATTATTGCTTGAATTCGGATCGGTAGTATTACCGCCGTTTCCGTCAGGATCAACAAAGTTGCCGTTCTGAGATGCGCCGCCTGTTTCAAGCATTGAGATGCTGTCATCATATGCAAGAGCGTTACATCCGTTTTCCCTGATACTGTTAAGGAATTCCTCGTCTGTCATGTAACCATTGAAGAGAAGGACTTCGTCGATGTTATCATAGAAGCTTGCTGATGCAGTCATAAGCTCGTTCTGAGTAACAGATTTACCATCAATATAGCAGAGGATGTCTGCTGATCCGGTCTGCTCATCATAGGTTCTCTCTACGGTATATTCATGAACCTTGGTGAAAGGACTTGTGTCAAATGACAACTCCATGATGGTATCTGTCCAGTTCTGGTCACCGTAGCTTCTGTAGATAAAGAGGTGAGGATTGTTCTTAACTTTAAATACACAGTAGCTTGCAGCACCGCCTACCTGAACATCGATGTATTCGTTATAGATCTCAAATGCTTCGCTGTCTACAAAGGTATAGACATTAAGTCTTGCCGAATAATCATTCTCAGCTGAGATAAAGAGCAGATCACGGACACCGCTGCCGGTAACATCTGAAAATGCTACTGGATGTGTCTTATTATCAACCGGAATAACATCAGAATATGCGGCATACGAGAACTGAAAGTTGTATGCATTTATGACACTCTCGTGATCCTTCAGAACCTTTATGTATGCCTTGCATATTTCATCATTAACAGTGATATTGTTATTGTTACCGTTGAGGCCGCTCTGAAGGTCAACACCGCTCATTCCGTTCATCAGATTGCCTGACTGTGATAAGGAAGAGTTGTTGCCAATATCAAAACCTGATATACCTGCACCGCCGCCGTTATTGATTCCGGTTGTAGCTTCTGTACTGGCGGTTGATGCTTCGGTAGTATCTGTCGATGCTTCTGTGGTTGTGTCGGAAGAAGCTTCTGTACTGACAGATGTATCACTTGTTGTGTCATCCTTTTTTTTGTCATCTTTCTTTCCGCAGGCTGCCAGTCCCATGATGAGCAGTGCGGATGTTAAAAGCACTTTTGTTTTTATTTTTCTCATATTTTTGACCTCGCTGTATATAAATACTCTATTACCTTAAACTACGTGCAGATTATTACAAAAAACCTAAGAGAAAAGCCCTTTTCCCTTACCCTTAACAATACCATATCAGCGAAATAATGGCAAACACTTTGACATATATATGGCCTATGATGTAAAATGTTCACCGTGAGTCTTTTCATGCCCCAAAAACTCGGAAAATTGAGAGATTTGTGGTTACGCATGGGAGAAGTAGTTTTGTTTTATCGTGGAGGATAAAAATGGAAAGAAATATACCTTACAAGATCTATCTTGAAGAAAACGAGATGCCAAAGCAGTGGTACAATGTCAGAGCCGATATGAAGAATAAGCCGGCACCACTCCTTAATCCTGGAACTCTTCAGCCTATGACTGCTGAGGAACTTGCAGGAGTTTTCTGCGATGAGCTTATCGCACAGGAGCTTGACAATGATACAGCATATATCCCGATCCCTGAAGAGATACTGGGATTCTACAAGATGTATCGTCCGTCACCACTCGTTCGTGCATATTGCCTGGAGGAGAAGCTTCAGACTCCGGCTAAGATTTACTATAAATTCGAGGGAAATAACACCAGCGGAAGCCATAAGCTCAATTCCGCAATAGCTCAGGCTTATTACGCTAAGAAGCAGGGCCTTAAGGGTGTTACTACAGAGACCGGTGCAGGTCAGTGGGGAACAGCGCTTTCAATGGCATGCGCATATCTCGGCCTGGACTGCAGGGTTTATATGGTTAAGGTTTCTTATGAGCAGAAGCCTTTCAGAAGAGAGGTTATGCGTACCTATGGTGCGACAGTTACACCTTCTCCAAGTGATACTACAGAAGTAGGAAGAAAGATCCTTGCCGAGCATCCGGGAACCACCGGAAGCCTTGGCTGCGCTATTTCCGAGGCTGTTGAAGCAGAGATCAAGCTTGATGGTTACAAATATGTTCTCGGAAGCGTTCTCAATCAGGTTCTTCTTCACCAGACAGTTATAGGCCTCGAGACCAAGGCTGCTCTTGATAAATACGGAATTAAGCCTGATGTGATCATCGGCTGTGCAGGTGGTGGTTCAAACCTCGGCGGACTTGTATCTCCTTTCATCGGTGAGATGCTCCGTGGTGAGAATAAATACCAGATAATCGCTGTTGAGCCTGCATCATGCCCAAGCTTCACAAGAGGTAAGTTTGCATATGACTTCTGCGATACAGGAAAGGTTTGTCCGCTTGCCAAGATGTACACACTCGGAAGCAACTTCATCCCTTCTGCAAACCACGCAGGTGGTCTCAGATATCACGGAATGAGCCCAATCCTTTCACAGCTTTACCATGATGGTTACATGGAAGCAAGAAGCGTTGAGCAGACAGCTGTATTTGAAGCTGCTACACAGTTCGCAAGAGTTGAAGGTATCCTTCCTGCACCTGAATCAAGTCATGCAATAAGAGTTGCCATTGATGAGGCACTTAAGTGCAAGGAAACAGGTGAGGAGAAGACCATCGTATTCGGTCTTACAGGAACAGGTTACTTTGATATGGTTGCATATGAGAAATTCAACAATGGTGAGATGGGTGATTACATCCCTACTGACGAGGAGCTGGCAAAGAGTCTTGCTGAGCTTCCTGCTGTAGAGTAATTCATACAATATACGGTAATAAGCAATAAAAAACCGGCGTACATTTGTATGCCGGTTTTCTGGTTTATAGGAAAATTCGATTTTTGTCAGATCATTCCTGAGTGTTATGCTCTGTGCCTTCTTTCAGCAGAGGAGTATCTGCTGCTGATGAAATAATATTACGCCTCGGGACGATAAGTCGGTCGCATACCACCAGGATGCCCGGTAACATAAAAAGTATCATTACGAGTGCGAAGGCAACACCGATCGATATGATATGACATATTTCTCCGGATGACGGATCCGGGAAGAAATATCCCATAATGAGAGTGATGAACATCATGATCATTCCCGATGTAAGTATGGTCCTGATCGAAGCTTTATAAGCGGAGATCAGGGCTTCTTTTTTATCTTTTTCCGCACGCTTCTCGATGTAGAAGTTGGTGAAGACGATCGCATAATCGATGGTTGCACCCATGAGAAGACTTTGTACGATAAGGAGCGCAAGGTAATTCATCGCCGAACCCATTATACCCATAGCAGTCATGGTTATATAAACCGAGCACTGGATCAGAAGCACAAGGATAAGCGGAATGAGGAAGTTTCTGAAGGTTATGAGGACAACGATAAATATAGCTGCCGCCGTTATCAGAGTGATCTTGTTCATCTCATCCTTGAAGGTTTTGGACATTTCGCTTGCCATAGGAGAGCTGCCGATCAGATAGTACTGACCTTCAAGCTTCTCGCTGCAGAGCTTGTCCAGATCTTCTACGAAATCCATTGACTCGTCCTCACCGTCCTTCAGAACGGTATTCATAACGAAGAGCGAATACTGCTCGCCAACGAGCTGGCTCTTACCTGCGAGGAGACCGAGCTTAACTGTATTTAACATGCTGCGAGCGTCATCATCGATGAAGCTGCTGAAGGTTTCTGATTTAAGCACATAGTCGAAAAGCTCCTCCAGAGACATCTTCCATGAGGAGTCATAATTCTTCTCCGCAAAATATAGGTCATAAACGAGCTGGACGTATTTCTTGGATGATTCGTCTACGTTCGGAACGTTTGTTGAGGAAGGATCAGACATACGCTCCGAAACAAGAAGAAGCATGTATGCCATTTCTGATGAGGTGTATTTCTTGTCGGTCATGATACTGTCAACGATCGCCCTGTAGAAGTTGATCGTATCCTTATCCTTTTTGCTGAGACCGCCCAGCAGAGAAAGTGCGGTTGAAATATCTGAGCGCTGGAGGGCGTCCAGAAGATCGACGATACTTATGGAATTAACATTCAGATACGTCATAAGAAGATCGATATGATCCTTTTTAACGCCGAACATTGAAGAAAGCTCGGCAGAGGTTCTTGCGCTCGTGAGGGCAGCCTTACTGCAGAGAGGTCCGAATTCCTTCAACTCTGAAACGGTTGCCTCGTCAAGCTGAGCAGCATAGGTCGGGTTGGAAAGAATATCGTTATTTACGAAGGTGATCAGCTCCTCGAGAGTAAGTCCGTCGCCGGTGGTTTCTGCAAAATGGTCATAGTACAGGAACCTCATCATAGATTCATCAAAGGTGAAGTCACCGAGAAGTGATGAGCCGCCGAAGTCGGAAAGCATTCCGCTGATGTAGCTGAACATTTCAGAAGAATCATACTTAAGGCCGAGTGTATTTGCGTAAGTATTAACAGAAACCACGCCGTCCTGCGGGCTGACGTAGTCAAGTATTTCAGCAATCTTGTCCTCATCAGTGTTGCTGTAGAGAAGAACTATCCTGTTATCGTGAGGAAAGACCTGGCTGATCTCGTTGTTCTGGCTCGGTGAGCCATAGGTGATCTCGGCCTTATTTCTTGCGAAAAAGACACCAACAAAGATAAATACAAAGAGAATAGATATAACTATTCTTGCCGAAAACTCGAAACGCGCGAGGCCGCCGGTCGGAACATTAAGACTCTTCTTGGAGGTCTTCTGAATAAGCTTGTCGAAGAGGATGATAAGTCCCGGAAGCACTGTAAATACACAGAGGAGACTGATAAACACACCCTTTGCGAGAACGATGCCGAGGTCGGCTCCGATCTTGAAATTCATGAAGCAGAGAGCAAGAAGACCTACTATGGTTGTAAGTGATGAACTGCAGACCGATGGGATCGCAGAACGGATCGCACGGCGCATGGCTTCGCGAGGATCAACTCCTGCACCGAAACCGGCTATAGCTGCACCGTTACCATTCTGAACGCCATTACTGCTTGTATCAAGAGCTTTTCTGGTCTGTCTGTAACGGTTTGAAAGTATGATCGAGTAATCCATTGCAAGAACAAGCTGCAGGATGGATGCTATGGAATGGGTAGTCTTCGAAACGCTTGGAAGGAAGAAATTGGTACCCATATTTATCAGGATGGACAGGCCGATCGACATAAGGAAAAGGAAAGGCTCTACCCACGAATTGGTCATGAGAATAAGGATCACCATGAGGATGGTGACCGCACCTGCGATGATAAATGGCGGAAGAGCGCCGTCGGTCGGATCGTTGGATGCATATACGACATCATAGCTGTCAACGAAATCCTTCTCGAGAGTGTCCTTGATGGCTTCGATTTCTTTTGAATCATAGTCGTATTTGGTCGAAAGGACGTAGAGAGTGTGGTTACCCTTGTTGTAATAAGGACTGTCCTTGATATAAGTTACGTCGTCGACGTATTTGATCGCCTTAAGCTGAACCAGAACATTTTCCTTCTGGCTGTCCGAGAGGTCGTCAAACATCACTCTTATGGTGCTCGGTTCGGACATGTTCGGGAACTCCTTCGCGAGCTCCTTTGTACCCTCCTTCATCTTCGAGGATGCCGGAAGATATTTGGACATGTCTTCGTTTATATTTACCTTCTGCATCAGGAAAAAGCTTGCTGCAGCCATAAGGAGAAATATGGTCAGTAAAACGTATCTGGATTTGACAAGGAATGTTGCTATCTTGTTCATATGGTGATCCTTTCTGTGTGATCGATAATCATATTAGATGATCGATCAGGTGTTATACTACACGATTCGAGTTCTGTAATCGGATCATTTTTGTTTGCTCAGTATAAGCGATTTGCCGATTGCATAATCAACCGACGTGCCGATTATTCTCGGACTATGTGCTTTTCTACCACGACAAGCGGTGCAGATTTCCTTCTGTTTCAAGACCGGCGAAATCCATCTGTCTGAGAGCCTCGAAGGTTACGATCGCAACCGAATCTGCGAGATTCAGTGAACGTTCCTCAGGCATCATCGGGATACGTATGCAGCTGTCCGGATGCTCGACCAGTATTTCCTCCGGAATTCCGGCGCTTTCCTTGCCGAACATGATATAACAGCCGTCAGTGAATTTCACATCTGTATATCGGTTCTTCGCCTTCGTCGTGGCGAAAAACATATTTCCGACTGCATCAGGATTCTTCTCCAGAAAGTCGTTATAATCCAGATATCTCTCATAATTCAGCCGTGGCCAGTAATCCAGCCCGGCTCTTTTTACTGCCTTCTCGGACAGGTGAAAGCCCAGCGGCTCGATGAGGTGCAGCTTGGAACCTGTTATGACGCAGGTCCTTCCGATGTGGCCTGTATTTGCCGGCATTTCCGGCTCAAATAGAACTATATTTATCATTTTTGATTCTCCTAAAACAAAAACGTGATATCCGAATCATAGCACCGGCTCGGTGAAAATCCAAGGGAAAAAATATGGGATATTTCGATTTCTTGACGGAATAAAATCAATAGTATAAACTATAAAAAAATAG
>DOVL01000276.1 GCA_003520105.1 Lachnospiraceae bacterium
TTGCACCGTAAACAGCAGCCTTCTTGATAGACATGCCTTCGTTTCGCAGTCGATATATATTTTCGATAACAACTATCGAGTTATCAACAAGCATACCTATACCGAGCGTGAGTCCTGACATTGATATGATATTGAGTGTTACATGTGAGAAATACATCAACACAATTGCAAAAATAACACTGAGCGGGATTGCGCATGCAATGATGAGTGTCGGTCTTCCGTCCTTCAGGAAAATGATAAGAATGATGATCGCAAGTGCCGCACCAATGATCATATTCTGGAATATGGAAGATGTTATGATATCGATATAAAGTCCCTGATCCATCAGAGTAGAGAACTTGACTTCCTCATCCTCACTCTTCTCGATAGACTTAAACTTATCATTGATTGCATCTGTAACATCACCGGTTGAGTAACCTGTCTGCTTCTCGAAGGAAAGCATTATACCGGGTCTGCCGTCAACATTGGCGTAAACCTCAGCCGAATCATCTACCATTTCAACATCAGCAACATCAGAAACCTTGATAGGATCGATGCCTTCAAGTCCAAGATCGATAAGTACAAGATCCGCAAGAGCGTCCATACTCTCAACCTTGTCACCAACCTTAACAAGGAACTGACCTCTTGCGTCATTTACATAGCCTGCAGGCATCTCAAAGTTCTGAGCTGTAAGAAGTTTCTCAAGAAGGTCCATATCAAGGATACTTTCGATATCAGCAGACTCTGCAGCCTGCTCCTTGGCATCTTCAAGCTGAGCTCTTGTCTCATCTATAGTAAGGCCTGTATCAAGCTTATAGGTTTCCACGTCAGGAATGATCGCACTGAGTGCCTCATTATTTCTGATCTCTGCAAGTGCTTCTGCTTCAGTAAGCTCACCTGCATCAACTCTTGAGATTGCCGCATCAACTGCAGCTATGCCCATATCAAAGCCGGCTGTCATCTGAGCGATTGCTCCGATAGCTGTCGGAAGATCATCAAGTGATGTGATGGTAATACCAAGCTGTGCGAAGCTTTCGTTCTGTTCAGTCAGACTCTTCTCTATCTCATCAAGCTTGCCGTTTAATTCTTCAAGCTGAGCACGTGCAGCAGCGATGTCCATACCATTTGCCGCTGTGAACTGCTCGTCGTTCAAGGTTCCGTCATCATAGAGAGCGATAACCTGAGTAAGTCCTGCGATGGCATTCTGTAACTCAGCCGCTCCGGAAGACGCCTGTGAAAGCTGCTCAGAAAGTGCCTCAAGGTTCTGCTTATTTGTCTCGAGGAAGGCCTTCTTGTCAGCCAGTGTACGGCCTCCCATCATCTTTTCAGCATCATCAAGCTGCTTCTCTGCAGCATCAAACTGTGCATTTATGGCTTCCTGAACCTTCTTGTTCAGATCCTTTATCTTCTCATCATCCAGCGTTATACGTATCTGCTCCGTAACACCGCCCATTGCTGTTACGGATGCAACACCTTCGATACTTTCAAGCTGAGGCTTGATCTCGGAATCAACATAGGTTGTAAGGGTTGTGATATCCATTCCCTCAACACCTACCGCTGCAATATAGATCGGGATCATATCCGGATTGATCTGCATAACTATAGGTGAACCAACCGAATCCTTAAAGGTACTTTTAACCTGATCGAGTGACTGCTGAATCTCGATAAGAACAGAGTCCATATTTGCGCTCTGTTCATATTCCAGGATGACCATGGAATAGCTGAAATACGACCTGGACTGAATCTGTTTCAGGTTGGAAGTTGTCGCCAGCGCCGCTTCTATCGGTGCGGTTACGTCCGACTCCACAGCCTCCGGGCTCGCTCCCATATCTGTTGTAATGACTACCGCATAAGGGAAGGTCATATTTGGAAGAAGGTCGGCTGTCATATTTCTGAGTGCTACAACTCCGAGCACTATGACCAGTACTACTCCGACCAATACTGTGTACGGTCTTTTAACACTGAATTTTGATAACATCTTTTTATCCCTTTCGTTTTAATTCTTGCCGATAAGTCACCTTTATGAATAGTGTCTGATACGGCAGTTTATATTGTATTACATTATTTTTTTATAAACCATAGCGCTTTTGTGATATTTCTGTGAATTTTGCATCACGCTCATACACATCAAAAGCCGCTTGATTTTTTACGTCAAAAACATTAACATTATATCGACACCGTGTTGAATTAACAATACGCAGTTTATTTTTTTATGTCGTATAATCAACATTTTTTTTAAATATGTCTAAATTTGTACAAAAATAATTAATCTGTATTTTAAAAATATAATCAGTTATTCAGCCTGATCAAAAAACTGCTTTGATCAGGTTATCATTCCGGAGGTTCGATCATGGCAGATTCAAGAAGAAAACAAATGACCAGGCTGCTGTTCAAAACAGCACTCATAGAACTCATGCAGAATAAACCTTTCCATAAAATAACCATCAAGGAAATATGTGACCAGGCCGATCTGAACAGAACAACATTCTATCTTCATTACAATGATCAGCAACAGCTGCTGGACGACATCATCAATGAATTAAAAGAAAAGACAGCAGAATTCATTTCGACCTGTACCTATAAAGGTCTCGAAAGCAAACTGCTGTCAGAATTTCTTGATTTTGTTAAAGAGAACGGAGTTTTGTATCGCACGATCATGTTCAACGACACCAACGGAGAGGTCGGAGCAATGATCTTTGCGGATCTTCTGAGCGATATGTACGATAAATGGCCTGTTTTCGGAGACAACCGGAAGAACGAATATGTCTATACATACATGATTGACGGAGTTAAAAGCATAATATGTAAATGGCTTGAAAACAATTTCAACATGTCAAGCCATGATCTCGGAGAGCTTATCTACAATCTCTGTTACCATACTGTACAAAGCTTACCGGTATATTCGACAGACGGAAATCACTGATCAATTTGCCGTTATATTCGACAGACGGAAATCACTGATCAATTTGCCGTTATAATCCACCTCTGTTTCATACTTGTTTTCAGGCCCGTTATATTACATCTTTTTTGCCGTCTTCCCGGCCGCCATCCTCGCATATGCAAAACCGAAAAAGGCACCGCAGAGTCCACCGACGATATGCGTCAGATGTGATATATTGTCATGCGTTGTGAACTGCGCCCAGAATTCCTTGCCCAGATATATCAGTATAACAAGTATCATCGTGAGCGGAATACCGCCATCCTTCAGATTAACAGCAGAGGCAAGGATTATCATCATAAATACTATTCCGCTGGCCCCGAGAAGCGCCGTGTGCGGCATAAAAATCATCTGAACCACGCTCTCTACGACCGAGCAGATGACTATCATCTCTATCAGGTTCTTTGAACCGTATTTTTCTTCAAGGATAGGTCCGAGAAGAAGGAACAGCGTCATATTTCCGAAGAAATGATCAAAATCGATATGTCCCAGCGAATGTCCGACCAGTCTCACAAACCATGCCAGGCTGACCTTGGATCTGTAAACCGCGAAGAACTCTCTTGTTACGCTCTTTTTAGTGGCATATCCCAGTATCAGTGCCGCAAGGCATATGAGCGCGAAGGTCAGCGTTACCGGTGCATTATATTTTATACTGAATTTTGACGGTGACTTCCCTTTATTCTCCATCTTACATCCCCCACTTTTTATTTATCACTATTTGTCAACAAATGTTCTAGAATACGTACTCCTTCAACTCACAGTTACGGATGCCATAATCACCGTATTCTTCGTTGGTCATGTCGTAGAAATAAGAATTAACGCATCTCACGATACCGTTATGAGCGACAAGAAGGTATATCTTGTCATCCTGTGACAGCTCATCGAGTAGATTATATATACGCTGTGCCAGATGAAGCATCGACTCTCCGCCCTCGTATGAGTTCACGAAATTGCGCTTCTCCATTCTGAACACCTCTCCGTTTCTCGGCGTGCCCTCATATTTTCCGAAATTCTGCTCGCGAAGCCTCTCGTCAGCCCTGAGCGGCAGTCCTGTAAGATCAGCCACATGCTTCGCAGTATCATATGCTCTCGAAAGCGGTGATGAAACTATCTCATCTATCACCAGTTCTCCGGACTCGAGCTTCTCCTTTATAATATGCGCCAGCTCTTCAGCCTGCTCATGTCCTCTCTCCGTGAGCCCGATATCCGTTGCTCCGCAGATTTTATTTTCGACATTCCAGAAGGTCTGTCCATGTCTTGTAAAATATATCTTCTTACTCATTTTCCCTCACATTCTGTATCAGTTAATTCACAGAGCATATTCTTATTTTTCCGGCCTATAAAACCACGATATTTTCCTCATACATCTTAGGCGGAAGAAGCATTTTATAATGCATCCTGTAGAGTTCCCTGATATGCTCTTCCGAATGCTTCATGCCCATATTCATCTCAAGTATCTTAAAATGCACTCCAAAACATACAGCCTTAACTCCGGTATCTAAAATACCGTTTCTCAGATAGAATCCTAGCCTTCTGGCCTGAAGGTTCTTCATATCAGCATCCTTAGTATAATCCGGATCTTCAACCTCTCCGATTATGGTGTCAGCCTCCGGTGTATACTCAGCTATCAGTTCCAGCAGCCTCGCTCCCAGTCCTTTATTTCTGAGTTCCGGCAGAGTTGCGATATAATCCACCAGATAATCCTTCTCATGCTTAACCATGAAATCGTAGCCTATAAGTTTGTCGTCTTCATAGAGTCCCAGGCATTCGTAATAATCGTTGTCCATGCCCTTGTAGATCATCTCAAGCGGTTTCAGCTCACTTCGTGGAAAATCGAACTTCATTCGTTCGTTATAAACATCTTTAACCCGCTCTTTTGTCAGCTTTCTCAGTTCCATACCATCTTTCCTATTCAGTACATCCATAGTGATCGATCAGGCCTGATAATGCTCCGTTCGCATTATTCTCCCTGCTCATTCTTCTCCCTGCTCATTCTTCTCCCTGCGGAGTTTCTTCATATGCTCTCTCGCTTTATCATAGATGTTATAAGGCTCTGAAAATTTGGGGCTGTAATCATTATTATACAGCCCCTTCTTTGTTTCGTTATCTTTAGTTCTATTGTCTTCGCCGTTAACAGCATCACGGCTCTCGTTCTTTTTATTTCTCATATTCTAAAATGTGACTTCGATGTCGTCGTCATCTGTTTCGTCATTATTTTCAGATTCAGCATCATCATTATATGCGTCAAGTTTTTCCTCCGCGTCTGTGTCTGAATCAGCATCATATTCGGTCTCTTCATCAGCCTCAGAATCTTCATCTGCCTCAATATCCTCGTCCTCGTCAGCATCTTCATCACTGTCGTCTTCATGGATATTAAGCATATTTTTTATTCTGTCTGCAGCAGTTGATGACTTGTCTTCGATTTCCTCATCATCATGAGATTCCTCTTCGGCTTGCTCTTCAGTGTGAGACCCTTCTTCAGCATCAGCCTCGTCGGATATTACTCCATCAATCTCGCCGGACAATTCTTCCTCGGTTTCGCCAACTGCCTCAAAAGACACCTCTATTTCTTCATCATCAGAAAAGCTTTCTTCCTGAATATCAGCATCGCCTTCATCAGCATCACTGATATCTTCCTCGCTATCATTCTCGTCGGTATCCTCGTCCAGCTCGTCATCATATTCATAGAAGGATCCATAATAAATCCTTGCATTGATTCCCATGATCATTCTGAAGCCGATCAGAACAAAGCCTGTAACGAGAAGAACCGTATCCTCATAGAAGAGGTACACGATAGCTCCCGGAAGCAGATATAAGATGAGCGTGAACATAAGACCAACAAAATGCTTTGCTGCAAAATATATTGAATCCAGAACAACATTTCCAAGGCTGTTTCTGTCCTCCGGAATAGGCGTTGCACTATATGTATATGTCGGTTCAGTGATAGTGACCGCTCTTGTTGTCGCTTTTTTATTCAGATTGTCAGCCGAGCTCTTTTCAACCGTACTATTTACATTGTACGAGCCCTTCTTCATGATCTCACGCGATTCAACAGGTGTACGTGAAACCTTTGAGAAACGTCTCATATATGCCGTAAGGACTTCCGTTTCATGCGAATGGCTTTCCTGAGTAGTGTTTTCCTGAGAAGCGTTGTCTGAGGTTTCAGACCCTGCGCCTTCTCCCTTAACATCAGATTTTTTCTCCGACTCAGAGGCTTCTGCCACGACAGCAGTTTCTACCGCTGCTTCCTCAGCCTTTTCAGCTTCCTTCTCAGCAGCCCTCTTCTCAGCTTTGTCCCTATCCTGAAGAGCATAAACCGTCGCTCTGTAATCAGACGTTACCGCATTTATTGCAAGTACAGGGAATGTGTATATCAGTATTGCGAAAAGTATTCCCGCCATCAGTATGAATAACACGCTGAATATCTTGTTCGGGATAGGTCCTATCGGACTGAACAGGAGCGCGATGGCGATAAAGAATCCCATAACCAGCAGATAGCCGACAAAATACGATGTCGTCAGCTTCAGGTGTTCACGGAATCTCTGCAGCAGCATCTTCACCGAGTAGTCGCGGTGCTTCTTATCGTATTTTGCAGTAAAAACTATATCGAAATACGCCGTAAACGCAGTACCGATCGTAACAACCGGAAGCAGAAGGATTATAAATACTATATTAAACAGGAAAAAGTTCCCCATCAGATACAGTATCGCAAGAAATACTCCGCCGGATTCCTTCTTCACCGGTTTTATGTCAGTAACCGTTTTTTCCACAATCGCATCACTCACGGAATTATCGTTGTTTTCATTATTTGTAATTTCAGAATTAATGTTTTCTTCCATTTTCTATTCTCCGTATAATAAATCCACCCTTTAATCTATCATAGTTTTCAAATAAAAACAATCTGTGGATTATTACGGTTTTCTTATTTCTTTATACTATTAAAGGCGCCTGCATAGTTGCAAGCGCCCATTTTCATCTAATTATCCTCATCCAGCAGTTGATAAACAGCTCTGCAGAACTCCCTGAAGCGTTTCGGGAAATTCGCCGATCCGTCAGCATGTATGGTTTCTCCATCATTGATGACCGCCTCAAATGAAAACATATCACCATCCAACACACCCCTCGGATGCTTGCCATGAAAGCCGTCCCATTTGATCGCTTCATAAGTGTTAAGCAGCTCAATCATCTGATCACTCGAGATAATAGCACTTCTTTCAGGACAGCGTTCCATACCGCCTCCGGTTATGCATCTCATCTCGTACTCATATATTTCCGCCTTATCATCTCTTCTTACAATCTCATATTCACGCGTGATCCTCATACCGCTGATCCGCCAGAAGACACGTTCAAACGATACAATCTTTTTCTTCTCAAATATTGACATATCAAGCCCCCAAATCATTCAATCACCGGAAATCGCAATTAATATCGCAATAAAACTTCTCCTTATAATACTATTCTTTATCACTATCAACAAGCACAACCGCGACATCATTCACATTTGTTCCTGTCGGACCGGTTATGATCAGACCACCAACAACCTTCAAGGCGTTATATGAATCATTATTTGCCAAAGCAGCATGAATATCAACGCCCTTTTCCTTAAGTTCAGCAAGAGTATCTGTATCAACATATCCTCCCGCAGCATCGGTAGGTCCATCCGTACCATCACTTCCTACGGAAAATACAGCCACCTGCCTTTTAATCTCGGCAATATCCGGCGCCGCACTGAGTGCAAGCTCCTGATTCCTTCCGCCCTTGCCGTTACCTGTCAGGTGCACAACCGTTTCTCCTCCGGCAACAAATGCAAGTTTCCCACCGATTTCAGAATAGCGCTTGGCTGTTTCGGCGAGATATTTACCGGCTTCTCTCGCTTCGCAGCACAAACTATCTGTCAGTATTTCTGTCTCATATCCAAGCTCTCTGCAGGCTTTGGCAGCTGCTTTGCAAAGTTCTCGAACCGAGCCCGTAATAACAGTTTCAACATTATCCAGATTCTTCGGCGTCTCTGTTTCTATCAGTTCAGCCGCCTCACAGGGCAGCTTGATCTTATATTTATCCACTATCCGCCTTGCTTCTTCACAGGTTGAACTGTCCGGACATGCAGGTCCGCTGGCTATCATATCCAGAGGGTCTCCGACGATGTCACTAAGCACCACGCTATAGACCTTTGCAGGCGCGCAGACACATGCAAACCTTCCGCCTTTGACATGACTCAGCCTCTTCCTTATCGTATTTATCTCGACAATATCAGCTCCCGACGAAAGCAGCTGTTTCGTAATATCAGCCAGTTCTTCACCGGAAATCATCGGCAGTTCAAATAGCGCACTTCCACCTCCGGACAGAAGAAATATAACTGTATCTTCCTCAGAGAGACCTTTTACAATTTCCAGCGCTCTCTTCGTTGCCTCAAAACCGTTTCGATCCGGTACGGGATGCCCCGCCTCATAACATTCGACGCCTTCAATACCACCTTTTACATGATCATATTTTGTGATAACTATTCCTTTATCAACCTTGTCCAGGACTTTTACGGCAGTTGCCGCCATCTGCCAGGCAGCCTTTCCCACGGAAACAAGTATCGTTTTACCACTGCTGCCCTTGTAGTTCTTCAGAGCTCTGATAACTGCCTCATCCGGCAAAACCGCCTTTATTGAATTGTGAGTGATATATTCCGCATCATTTCTAAGTTTAGTGTTCAAACCTCGTCCCTCTTCACCGTTTAACTACGGCCATGTAATCCGTACCATTTAGTCACTACTCCGCATTCTTTTCCCGTTCTTCACGATATTTACGTCGCTGTTCACGGTTGTTTTTTTGTGATTCAAAGATTTCGACCGCTGCATCCGTCAGTTCATCCGACCAGACATGACCGCTCGAAGCAACCTTTGCCCAAGGACAAAGCTTTTCATAATCATGATCAAATACCACGGTATATGGAGGACCGCATCGGTCATCAATATCCATATATAACTGTCGTCCTTTATCCAGCAGGTGAAGTGAGTCTATATCACTCATATCTTCACGCAGCGCATTATATATTTCTTCAGTGATCTCATACAGATAATAGTATCCGCACCCGCCGCGCTCAGCTGTATAGAGCTTTCTTTCCTCATCATAACAGGCTTTCCAGTCGCATCCTTTTTTAAATTCCATACTCATCCCTCTCCATATAACGATAGATAGTGTCAAAT
>DOVL01000264.1 GCA_003520105.1 Lachnospiraceae bacterium
TGGATAACGGCGGAAATAATGAGCTTTACAGAAGATGGTTTGATAACTATTTTGAACAGGGCGGAGAGGATTTTGATATCATCGGAATGTCTTATTATCCGTTCTGGCACGGATCTCTTGAACAGCTTTCATATAACATGAAGGATGTTGCTGAGAGGTACGGCAAGGATATTATCATTGCTGAGGTTTCCATGGGATATACCATGGAGGACTATAAGGAATATGAGAAGCTTTCCGATGAGGAGCGCAAGGGTTATGCAACCAAGCCTTCTCTTGTGGAAACAATTGATTATCCGATGACCATAGAAGGACAGAAGGATTTTATGGCTGATATCCTGAGGAGGATAGATGATATTCCCGACGGACTCGGCAGAGGCTTCTTCTGGTGGGAGCCTGCGTGGATACCGGTTCCGGGCAGCGGCTGGGCAACTCCGGCTTCACTCGAATATATCCATGATAAAGGACCTTGTGGCAATGAATGGGCCAATCAGGCACTGTTTGATTATGATGGCAATGCTCTTCCGGCACTGGAAGTGATCAGAGATCACAAGCGGTCGTGAGAGTATGAAATAAGCTATAAAAGAGTGGCGCTTTAACTGACGGCGCCACTCTTTTTACATTATATGTTCACTTATTTATTGATGTTGAATATTATAGTCCGAAAGGCTTTTTTTTAGTTTGATTATTATACCGTTTTATAGTAAACTTAAGGTGTACGAGGTTTTTTTTAAAAGTGCGTCGGACGACGCACTTTTTTTTACCATTATTCTGATTCGCAGAACGAGAGATTATGGGTATTTTGGAGGTGTATGATGGGAGAGAGACTACATCAGACTTCTTTTGCAGAGCTTGCCAAGGCTATGGCAGGTGATTATGAGTGCTTATATGTTATAGATACGGAGGATGACAGCTATATCGAGTTTGTTGCCGATGAGAATAGCGATGAACTGAGTATTAGGTCTCAGGGTGATGATTTTTATGCAGATACCCAGAAGAATTGCAGGCTTCTGGTATACCCTGATGATCAGGAGGAATTCCTTGAAACCTTCAGAAAGAGCAGAGTTGTTGATGCTCTGAAGGATGGCGGCTCGTTTATCCTCAGATACAGACTGGTCATTGATGGAGAACCGCAGTATTATTCGTTGAAGACCATAAAGAGCCAAAAAGATAAGATCATTATTGGTGTCCTTAATGTTGATAAACAGATGAGACGTCAGCTGGAGGTCGAGGAGAGCAGGAAGGTTTATTCCGAGATCGTTAAGTCTGTCGGATCTCTGTTTGAGGTTATCTATCATATAAATATTGTTAATGGTCATTATACCGAATACAGTATGAGTGAAAAATTCTCAGAGTTTGGTATCGAGAATGTCGATGATGCGGATTTCTTTGAGAAGCTTAAGACAGATATCGGTATGTATATTCACGAAGAGGATCGTGAGATGCTGATCGATACGCTGGACAGAGAAAATCTCAGGGAGAAGCTTCAGAAACAGAATACGGTTTCGGTAAATTACAGGCATATATTTGATGATAAAACCTATTATTATAATATAATCGCATTTAAGCAACAGGACGATTCTGAGCATATCGTTATAGGTGTTCGCAATATTGATGAGCAGAAGCGACAGGAGGAGTATTACGAGACCTACAGTAAGATTGCAGGTGCACTTGCCAGCAGATATGAGGCTATCTACTATATCGATATAGAAACCAATGAATATACCATGTACAGCGCAAGCGAGCGGTATGCAAAGCTTGGAACCAGCAAGACAGGCAAGGACTTCTTTGAGGATGCAGTTATTGATATCAAGAACTATATCCATAAGGATGACATGGAGCGTGTTCTCAAGGTAATGAACAAGAAGCATCTTCTGAACATCCTTGCGCAGGAAGGCTCAATGACTATGTCTTATCGTCAGCGGCTGGGAGATAAGGCTCAGTATGTTACGATGCTTGTCGTGCGTCCAAAGAATGACGAGAATCATCTCGTTATGGGTGTTACAAATATAGATGCCCAGGTTAAACGTGAACAGCTGATCAAGGACGAGAGCCAGACCTTTTCGGAGATTGCCATGGCACTCGCCCAGAGGTATGAGGTCATCTATCAGGTTAATACAAAAACCAATGATTATTTTGAATATACTTCAAGTGAAAAATATGCCAGACTGAAGATAGGAGCCAGAGGAACCGATTTCTTCAGAGAAACCCAGAAGAATATGAAGAGGAATATTTTCTCTGAGGATTATCCGATGATGGCACTTGCCATGCAGAAGGAAACCCTCCTGAATAACCTTCAGGAAAACGGCAAATTTATAATTAATTACAGACTTATACTGGATAACAGACCTCAGTATGTAACTCTTCTTGCGGTCAGAGTAAATGATGAATCCGATAATATTATTATCGCGGTTTCCAATATAGATTCGGCAAGAAAGAAGGAACTTGAGTTTGAGGATGCTCTCGGTAGTGCTCTGGAGATGGCTAACAATGATGCCCTTACGGGACTTAAGAACAAGCGTTATTATGCCCAGAAGGAAATGCTTCTGGATTCTATGATAGAGGAACATAAAGGATTAAGTTTTGCCATCGTTGTTTGTGATATCAATGGCTTAAAGCAGGTCAATGATAACCAGGGACATAAGGCAGGAGATGCCTATATTCAGGATGCCGGCAGTGTTTTGAGAAGTGTATTTAAAAACAGCTTTATTTACAGGATTGGCGGCGATGAGTTTGTTGTGATCCTTGAAAATGAGGACTACAAGAACCGCGACGTTCTCATGAGCATGCTGCACGAAGTAATTGAGAGCAATCGTGAGAACGGAAAGGTCACCATGGCTTGCGGTATCTCGGATTACAGGCCGAAGCTCGATAACAGGGTTCAGGATGTTTTCGAGAGAGCAGATCAGATGATGTACCTGAACAAGGTAAGCAACAGGGATTCAGACAGCGAGAATTCTATTGATCCGGCGAAGCAGATGGAAATCGAAGAAGATATGAAGTTCCATGAGTTTTTCGAGGAACTTATTGATGCCATGACTCAGATCGATGTTCAGGATGTTCTGAAGATTGAGACGGTTCTGATCAAGATATGCTCTATGTACAGACTCTCCAAAGCAGTCACGAGACTTTATAAAAATCCTCAGGAGGAGATGTCCGGCGGTGGTGAAACTCTCTGTTGCTATGATACCGGTATTGATGGTGAAGAGATCATATCTATCAGGATAGTGACCAAGGTTATGACAATTGCCACCATGAAGGCATATATGTCTCCTAATGAGAAGCCTCTTACTGATAAGGAGAGAGCGCGTGTCGAACTTTGTATGAGGACGACACTTACTTATGTCAGCAGGAACAGGCTGAGAGATATGGTCGAGGAACTGACATATTTCGATGAAGAAGGATATGCCAATCTCAAGGCTTACCAGAGATATATCATGTCTCATGTGAGGGAAATGGGAAGCAAGGTTGCTATCAAATATAACCTCAGGCATTTTGCTCTTGTTAATCGCGAGCTCGGTAAGAATACCGGCAATGTGGTTATGAAGAAGCATTTTGAAAATATGACTTCCATAGTCGGAGATAAGGGCATCGTATGTCGTCTGGGCGGCGATAATTTCACAATTATATGCAGTAAAGCCGATCTCGGTGATGTTCTCACGGCACTTACGGAGATGCAGGTAGTATATGATCCTTCCGACGGAAGATCCGTAAATATTGCAACCACAGCCGGGGTTTACAGGATTCCTGAGGATGTCAGGATCAGTAATCCGGGCGAGATCATGGAGAAGATCATCGTTGCTTCAAATACGGCTCAGACCGGCGGCAAGGACAGGATAGTCTTCTACAAGAGCAGCCTGTTATCCGACAGGGATAGTGCCATGAAGGTTCAGCAGATGTTCCCTGCGGCGCTCCGAAACGAAGAGTTCCAGGTGTATTATCAGCCTAAGGTTGATGTCAGAACCGGCGAGATAATAGGTGCAGAGGCGCTCTGCAGATGGTTCCATGACGGTAAGATGATCAGTCCGGGACAGTTCATACCTATGCTTGAAGAGACAAGCGATATTTGCAAGCTTGATTTCTATATGCTCGATCATGTATGCAGGGATATAAGAAGATGGCTGAATACCGGCAGGAAGGTTGTCAGAATATCCGTAAATATGTCCCGCAAGCATATGATGAATGCAAACTTCCTGACGGAACTTCTCAAGACGATCGACAGACATAATGTTCCACA
>DOVL01000103.1 GCA_003520105.1 Lachnospiraceae bacterium
ATCCTGCGATAATGACGGAACGTGACGGGTATACGATAGATAAGGTTCAGCATGGTCCGCCGATAGGATTTATTCCGGGAATGGATTTCATTGAATATGATTATTCACTTAAGCCGGGTGACAGGATATTCCTCTACACAGACGGACTTCCTGAAGCAAAGGCTGTAAACGGAGACCGATTTGGAACCGACAGAATGCTTGAAATACTTAATTCTAACAGAGGTAAGACCAACAAGGAAATAGTTGAGCTTATGAAGAACAGAGTATTTTCGTTTGCGGGTAATGAGCCTCAGTTTGACGATATTACGATGATGAGCTTTACCTATTACGGACAGTCAAAGGAAGAGGACAGGAAAGAGGGAACAGTTCCTGAAACAAAAGAGAATGAAACCAAGTTCGGAGGGATAACTCTGACGGAGGTTACATTTGAAGAGATAGAAGCAGAAGAATAATGAACTTGGAAAATGATTAAAAGAAAACCGGACATGGATCGTGGAGGGTTATATAGTCCGGGAGTGGGAGGTAGATGTTATGCCTAGAAGGAATTTGAGTGTAAATGAGGCGAGAACTGAGATAATGATCGCTCTTCAGAATATGGACAATGCGGTCAGCGGACCGCTGGATTCGGGAGATGATAGTCCTGAAGAGATAAGAAAACGTAATGTTGCCGATGCTTTGACAAAGATTGTCAGCCTTACGGAGGAGTATCCGGAGGCAGCGAACCAGTTTGATGCAAACTGGATGGCAGACCTTGATACCCGAATGAATGAAATGGGCGATATAGACGCTGCAGAGGAATTTGTCAGGGATATGAAGGAAAGGTACAATATGCCTGAAATTCCGCGTGAAGAGTATGTTTATGCACCGGAAGAGCCTGAAGAAGTTCAGAACGAAGAAGTTCAGAATGAAGAGGTTCAGAATGAAGAAGCTCAGAACGAACAGGTTCTGAATGATGATCAGCTGCAGAATGACGGAAATATAGAACTTCAAGGCCATATTATTAACGAGAATAATCAGGCCAATATCGATAATCCTGAATTAAATGAAAACATGAATATCAATCAGGAAATCGGTAATGTAAACAACGAGAATAATGTAAATAACAATAATAACAATAATGAAGAGCGTCCTGAGGAGGAAAACCGGGAAGAGAATCCGGAGAACCAGAATCAGCAGAATCCGCCGGAAAATCAAAATGAGCAACAGGATCCGAACCTGCAGCCTCCTGAACCGAATGAGGCTGAAAGGATCCGTCGTGAAGAGGAAGAGAGAAAGAAGGGACAGAAGAGAGAAGAGATCAAACAGGCTCTTCTTGAAGTTGAGAAGGCACTTAGCGAACAGCCTGCTATAAATCAGGGTGGAGATGAGCTTTATGCTCAGGGTATAAAGGTTTATGGCGCATTAGATAAGCTTGAGACTCTTGTAAATGACAATCCGGGTGTGTGTCCTGAGTTTGATGCGGGCTGGTCATATCAGCTTCAGGCTCAGATGGAACAAAATGGCTTTGAAGCGGCTGACACCTTCGTTAAGTCTATGAAGGATAAGCTTGAAATAGCCAATGCGGCTGATGTCAGAGAAGCTGAGCATGGAAATATTAATCCGAATAACGTACAGCAGAATGTCAATGAAGAAATTCAGCAGGCAGAGCAGGCTTTAAACAATGCTCCGATAAATCCTAATGTTGTTCTGAATAATCCTCAGGGAGAAATAGCGCAGCCGCAGGTTAATGAACTTGAGGAGATCAAGAAGCAGAGAGAACTCCTTCAGCTCGAGATGGAGAAACTTAAGCTTGAACAGGAGAAACTTAGGCTTGAAAGAGAGAGACTCGAGGCTCTGAAGAAGGAGAAGGATGAAAAAAACAAGAAGAATCAGCCTAATAAGGAAGGCGAAGAGCCGGAGAAGGAAAAAAAGCAGCCTGAGATACAGAAGCCTGTAAGAAAACCTAAAAAGATAAATACACGAAAAGGCATATTTAACGAGGTTGTCTATAACGATGATAATCTGATCAGAGAATCAGCTTCTGAAAGCAACAAGCTTGTTGAGATGGTTAAGACAGCTCCTGCCAGAGGACGCGTATCCCCTGAATACTTAGATATGCATAAGCACATGATTAAGCTTAATAAATTTCTGCAGAGGACCAGGGGCAGATCGGTACTCACGGCAGAAGAAATACAGGAATTTGACAGGCTCTCAATGAATGTTGTCACCAGCAGCAAGACCTATGTTGATAAGAAAGACGCTGAAAGAGAAGACAGGATAGACCTTGAGGACCGTGAGAATACAACTAAGAAGTTTAAAACCGATAAAGCAAAGAGAAGCTACATGCAGGGCTATAAGTCCGAGGTTGAGATGGACAGGACAAATATAGTCAGAAATGTTAACGAGAGCGTTGAGCAAATCCGTCAGAAGATGTTTAAGGATGCTATTGCCGGCAAGATCAAGGAGATGCAGGAAAAATGCGATCTCGAGGTTGCCAAACGAGAGGATGAAAGAAATCACCTTCCAACTCAGAATCTGGGTGACAGGGAACTCCATGATACTATGGAGAAGAATATTGTTGAGACGGAGTTTTATGCAAACAGAATGAAGAGTCTCAAGCCGGAGGATCTTACGGTCAAGCCGGGTGAATCTCTCGGACATGCACTTGGAAGGCTTGATTCGTATCTGGCTCCGAAGCCGAAGGATCTTAGGGGAATCAAAGAAAACCAGCTTACCAAGAAGCTTGTTGATGAGGGCGTTGAGAAGGCTAAGAAGGGTGAGGTTCTCACTAAGGCGGATATGGATAAGGCAATGAAGCAGGAGGTACAGAATCTGGCTCGGCCTGTTATCGACCAGAGAAATCGTGAAGAAAATATCAGACCTGTCAACAGAAATCCTCAGCCTGAGCAGGAGAGAGTGCTTCAGAACAGACAACCTAATAATGTTTTGTGATGATGTAGAATCAGACGTATTTGTCAGGTAATTCATACACCGGTATTTGATGACTATTACAGGGACGATCGAATAGATGGAAAATATATTATCAACTGCGTACAGTAACATAATTGAAAATATGACTGATGGAGTTTTCCTTATAGGACATGATGGAAAGGTTGTTCTGGAAAACTCCGTGGCTATCGGTCTCCTGGGACGTGAACTTCACGGAAGACGACTTATCGAGCTTATAGGTGAGGGAGGCGTAAATGATCAGTTTTACCAGTGCATCATCGAAGCTATCTTCCAGAAAAGCAAGATATATGATTCTGTGCCTTTTGTCAGTGGTGATGAGAAGAAATTCCTTCGTATAGCGGCATTTCCGATCACGGATGAAACAGGCACTTCAGTCATGGTGATGTTCAGTGATGTCACAGAGATCGTATCTCTTGCAGAGAAAAATCGTATCCTCAGCGAGAGGCTTGCCGATTTCCTCCAGAGATTCGTGAAGATCATGGTTAGTTCCATAGATAAAAGGTCGCATTACAACGCAACTCATACAAGAAAAATGGCGAGTTATGCGACAAGGTATCTGGAATATCTGGACAAGGTTGGCAGACCGATCGATCCGGATAAGAAGGAACCTCTTCTTTCAAGTGTATGGCTGCATGACATCGGCAAGCTGGTCATACCGCTTGAGATTATGGATAAGCCGTCACGACTGGGAGATAAGGAAGAGGATATAAAACATAAGATTGAAGTGGCGCAGCTCTGCTACAGGATCAAGGCTTATGAAGAGCCGGGTAATGCTGCAGAGTATGAGAGGGTTTCAAAGAAACTGAAGGAAGCCGAGGATTTTATCATGAAGGTAAATTCGAGAGGATTTCTGGATGATGAAACTCTTGCGAAGATTGAAGCTATCTCAGAGATGAAATGCCTTGCGGCAAATGATGAGATGGTACCGCTTCTGGACGATTACGAGAAGGAAGCACTTATGATACGCAAAGGTACACTTACGGCGTCTGAAAGAAGTGTGATCGAATCACACGTATCGCAGACCTACGAGATGTTGAAGGAAATGGAACTTGAAGGAGAATTTAAGGATGTTCCGGAATGGGCCGGAAATCACCATGAGCTTCTTGACGGAACGGGTTACCCGAGAGGACTTAAGGGTGATGAAATATCCTGGGAGACAAGGCTCCTTACGATAATTGATATTTATGATGCTCTTACGGCAGAGGACAGGCCATATAAGCCGCCGATGCCACCGGAGAAGGCATTTGCAATTCTTGAGAGCATGAAGAACGAAGGTAAACTCGATGGCGAAATCCTGAAGGATTTCTACGAGAGCAAAGCCTGGGTGGTGGAATAACCAGTAAACAGGATTCACGGCATAGTTCTGTTTACAGAACTATGGCACACGAAGGGGATAGTTAGTATATATTTAACAACGCTGTAGCGAACGGAGTTAGTGTATGGGCGATAAGAAAGAAGAACAAATCAAGATCATCGAAATGATGAACGACGCGAGAAAGGATCTGGAGGCAAAATATGCCCGCCTGAAGGCGCAGCTTGGAGAGGAAGAGATAGAAGAGGCTGATGAAACAATATCTGAGGATGTTGTAGATGGCGCAGCTGTTGAATCATCTCCGGCAGAATCTGATCAGCCAACTGAAAATATGTCTGATAATACGTCAGATAATAAGGCAGTAAAGAAGGTTCCTAAGAAGTCAGAGAAGAAGGTCGAGAAAAAGCCTGCTGCTCCGATCAAAAAGGTGGTCAGGAAGAAGGTCAGATCCGAGAAGGAAAGCGCAGAGAAGGAACGCATCAGAAAAGAGATGGGTTCTGTTCAGGTGCAGATAAACTATGTTAAGGCAGCAATAGAAAACTGCGAGATGCAGCTTCAGAAGGCTAAGGAGAAGGAAGAGCAGAAGAAGATCGAGAACGTCATGAAGGGCGTTATGCTTGTCGGAGCGTATATCGAGAATAAGCGTGTTGTAGCCGAAAAAGAAGAAAAGCTGAATGATGAGATTAATCTATTCATAGTTAAAAAGGATTATGCGACAACTCTTCAGGAAACTGTTAAGGAAATATTTACCGAAAAGAAATTCAAATATGTTACAGAGGATAAGGTTCAGGATATCCTTAACAACGAAGAGTTTAAGAAGATGGCCCAGGAGGATCCGAATAAACTTAAGCGTGATGAGAAAGACATCAAGATGGAATATGAAAACGTCATGATAAGGGCCCTCAGCTATATCAATGAAGAAGTCGGTGATGATTTTCGTGAGAACGAAGAAAAATTCAAGAAGGTTATGTCTCTCGAAAATGGATTCGAGGATGCATTCAGAGTGCTTAGAACCGACAAGCGATTTAAGGGAGATGACAAGGAAAACTATTGGAAAGAGAAGAGACAACGTTATACCAAGGATATTGAACAGTATGCAAATGAAGAAGAAAAGGAGTTCTTTGGGAGACTTCTTGCCGATATCGATGAGGTTGCAAAGGAGACGAGGCAGCTTCAGAATGAGTTTATCATCGGAAGAGCCAGTTTCAGAAAGGGAAATGGTTACACGAAGAGACTTATTGAAAAGGAAACGGATATTTATAACAGGATTATAGCATTCAGAGACCAGAAACATAAGGAACTACTCAGTAAAGCAGCAAACGGAGAAGATCCTACGAGACCTACCGTAATGTTCCAGATTGCTCTGGAATTTGAGTTTCCGATCAAAAAACAGCTGGGGCGAGACACAGTTCTTCAAAAGAATAATGCTCTGCGTGAGCAGATGGAGATGTGGTACGTATATGAAAGAATTCCAAAGGAAGAAAGACAGCTGCCTATAAAATGGGTTTCCACGAAGGCTGAGAATGAGGTGAAGGCGTGGTCAAAGCTTCAGAGGATGAAACGTATGATAGTCGGCAGAGGAGATTATCTGGCAAACCTTTCGGACTGGGTACTTGAAAATGCTGATGCACTTCTTGAAAGAGCCAAGAAGGAGGAGCCGTTAACCAAGGATGAAGAGAAGAAGATGATCCAGCAGATTGCATCAGTTGTTCTCTATCAGGTTGTATATGATGAAAGTGTAAAGAAGCTCGAAGGCGAGGAATCATATTTATACAAAGTCAAAAGAGCCGGTGTCGGAATATCAAGTGCAAGAGAGTATGCGGAACTTGCTCAAAAGCTTTCCGAGACTAAAGAGTTCAAGAAAGAATTCTCAAAATACATGAAGAATGCTGATTTCAAGGAACAGACCATCAAGTTCCTTGCGGATGATGCCGAGAAGAACTTCGCTAAAGCTTTTACAGGTAAGGGTACTGAACATAGAAGAATGTCAACTGTTGTTGAAGGCGACGGAAGACCTATAGTTCCGAGAAGAGTTCCTCAGAGGAGGCCAAATAACTAAAATTTTTTACGCCATGTTGGACATTTGTTGGACAGCATGGCGTATTCTTTTATTTAACAAAGTGAATACTATGTAATCTCAGACCAAAATAACCCAAAATGGTCATTAATTCTTTACAGAGCGAGTGAATGGCTATATAATAAATATGGTTGGGTTATATTTATGCTGTATTTAAGGAGGAGAGTTTTTTATGGCAGTAGTAATTGGAATTATTGGTGTTATCATTGCTCTTATCGGGGGTATCCTTTTTGGTATAATTGGTGGATTCGTTGGAATCGGTCTTGGAATCCTTGCAATTGTCCTTGGAGCTCTTAAGAAGAAAAAGGGCGAAGGCGGTTCGGCCGGAATCGTTGCAGGTATTGCATCCATAATCATGGGAGTCGTTCTTGCGTTTGTATTCTTCGGACTTGCTAATGATATTGAGGAAAAGGCCAAGAAACAGGGCATGACAATTGTTGAAGAGGTTGCTCCAAGCCTTAAATATGGTGTTGTTGGTTTCGCCAAAGAAATCGATGACAAGGGTTATGATATGGATGAGATCACAGACATGATCAAGCAGCTTCAGGATGAATAATCCGCAATATAGAATATGGTTTAAACGGGTGGACCTTTAGGGGTTCACCCGTTTGTTTTATTCCTTTATTTTTCCTTAATTTGCCAGAATAGAACTTTTATGTTATTATGTACCTGGCTGCGATTGGAGGAAGCAGCTTTCGAAAAGTTAAAAACTTTAGCGCCAGGCTGGAAAACCGGGTCGGGATCATAATAAAAATGATTCAGTCCTGCCAGCTGACGAGGTGTAGGGTTATCGAAATAAATTCGGCGGGTGCCCTACCGGACCGCACAAACGTTAGCTCTGTAACAAAATCGGAGGTGACTCCGGAACAAAAAACAGAGTAGTGTATCAATTCAGATCATAGTCGATTACTGTCCGAAAGAACGGTTATTTGACTGTGACCTTAAATAATACAAAAAAGGAGAAAGCAGGACAGAACATAACCGGGTAGTTATGTCGGGAAACTGTATCCTAACTTTGTCCTGCAGTAAAGATTATGTGCGGAATAATTGGATTTACAGGTGAGAAGCCGGTAAAAAATATACTTATTAATGGACTTGAGCAGCTTGAATATAGAGGCTATGACAGTGCCGGAATAGCAGTTCTCGGAGACAGCGGAATTAAGATCAGGAAGAGAACAGGCAAGGTTGCACAGCTTAGAGAGGCAGCAATGGATCTGGCAGATGACGCTTTCTGCGGTATCGGTCATACAAGATGGGCTACGCACGGTGGAGTTACAGATACCAACGCTCATCCACATAAATGCGGTAAGGTTGTTCTTATCCATAACGGTATCATTGAGAACTATCGTGAGCTGATAAGTGATTACGGTCTTAAGAATAAGCTTAAGTCCGAAACTGATACAGAGGTTGTTGCAGCATTGCTTGATACTGTTTATACAGGAGATCCTATCAAGGCTATCAGAAAAGCAGTTGACCGCATCATCGGTTCTTTTGCACTTTGCATCATGTTTGAGGATCATCCGGGCGAGATCTACGCAGTAAGAAATGTCAGCCCGATGGTTGCCGCAACATTTGAAGATAATTCAATAATCGCTTCTGATATCACAGCAATCATTCCATATACAAAAGATTATTTTGTAGTACCTGAGTATCATATCCTTACCATGGGCAAGGGCAGCATCAAGTGCGAGGATATGAACGGAAATATAGTTGAGCCTGAGAT
>DOVL01000096.1 GCA_003520105.1 Lachnospiraceae bacterium
GAACCGATAACTCTGTTTACAGGGAAGCCTGAAAGCTTCTGTGCAACATATGTAAGAATATCAACAGGGTTAGAAACGATGAGCAGAACGCCCTCGCATTTTCTCTTGCTGATTTCAGGGATGATAGACTTAAATATAGCTACATTCTTCTGAACGAGCTGAAGTCTTGTCTCACCCGGCTTCTGAGCAGCACCTGCTGTAATGATTATAATTGATGCATCAACGATATCATCATAATCGCCGGCATATATCTTCATAGGCTTTACAAAAGGCACACCATGGCTGATATCCATAGCCTCGCCCTCAGCTCTGCTGTGATCGACATCAATAAGAACGATCTCTGAGAAAAGTCCGCTCTCCATAAGTGCAAATGCAGTTGATGAACCAACGAAACCGCATCCGATTATGGCTACCTTTCTGATATCAACATTTTTCTCCTGATTTGACTGATGTAATTTTTCCACCCTTGCTACCTCCTTTTATTCTTTTTCGATCAACTAATGATCCCTATTATACGAGCATATTCATCACAAAACATATGACCATATCATCACGATACATATGATCATACTCATCACGATAAATAATATCACATCAAATATAATTATATCATATTTAAGGATCACTATGATACAAAATATTTCACACATCCGTATGTGTTTATTTCATATTATTTGAACATTGAAATGATTTTGTCAACATTCTCCTCGCTGTCTGATTTAAAGGTCAGTACACAGATATATTTTCCATTGATAGCTGTGATCTGCTTCTCAAATATCCTGCGTCCCCCGGCTGACTCTGTACCATCTTCCTTCTCAGCATCATCCTTCGTCGCATCTGTTTCGGTTGCGTCAGGAGGTGCCACTGCGGAAATATCGATAGATACTCTGTCTCTGCCGCAGAATTTAACGGTACCGATCTCTGCCTTAACATCAGTATAGCCACCCTGTCTGAGACTCTCGGCAGCCATTTCCAAACCTGATTCGGCGTAATCCCTCTCAGAAAAGCCTACTGTATCAAGTGTCTGAACCATCATACTGATACTGCCCTTACCGTCATATCTGGCAGCTGCCATATCGAGCAGATATTCCTGTTCAAGAACAAGCGCCACATTTTCATCCGTAGCTGAACCTTCCTGGAACTGATTGATCTCGTCGATCTCTTCATCGTTATAAAGCTTCCAGTCGTCACTGAATTCACAGGAGAATCCAAAGAATTCGTTCTTGTAATTCTGCCCGTTAACCCTGCCTCTCTTATAAGACTTGGTCAGATCTATGGGTGCCTGCGTATCCTCTGTGAGAGCCTCGGTAACAGCAGTGCTTTCTTCACTCTTATTATCTTTTTTATCCTTTTTCCCGCAAGCCGATAAACCTACTGAACCTATAAGCAGGATAAATACAGCCACAAGGCTTTTCTTCTTTATCATTATCTGTTCTCCGGTTTCCTATCATGAGCCGCACCGTCCGATACGCTCCGGCTCACTCTGATTCTACCACAGTATTATTTAAGAGGTGAAAACATTGTTTCAAGCACATCGATGGTTTCGCCCTCACCAATAGTGAAGGATATAACAATGATCAGATCACCGGCCTTGGTTGCATATCTTACCTGCTCATATCCGCCTTCCTTTTCAGGAGGGATAACAAGCGCGTAGTAATCCTTATCAACAAAGGTGATCTGCTTAACCTCGCCGCCTTCAATCTGATCAGCAGCAACCTCAAGATAGAATTCTGCTGATGTATCCTTATTTAATTCATTGTTTACGTAGTAGTAACTGATGATGATACTTGAACCTGTTGACTTGTTTCCGGCGATCATACAGAAAGACATATTCTGATCATAAGGAGTTTTCTCTCCTGTCCAAAGGTCCAGAATCTCCTGCTCTTCAACGCCGGCTGCAGCTGCAACCTCGGCAGCTGAATAGAATCTCCATGCATGGCCGTTTACCTTAACCTTAAAACCTGCCAGCTCATTGGTATATTCATTTCCCTTGTAATAACCCATAAGATTCTTGATGGCATCAGTAGAAGTAGCATCCGTACCTGTTGCGATCGGAGTATCTCCCGGTTCTGTTGTAGCCTCAGTTGTAACAGCCTCTGTCCTCTTCTGCGTTGTAGATTCCGTGCTGCCCTTCTTGTCTTCCTTTCCGCAGGAAGAAAGTGCAGCTATCATCATTATTCCCGATAAAATAATGGCAAATCTCTTTCTCACTCTAATTCTCCTGAATAAAATAGGAAAACCCGACATAGATAACTATATCGGGCTTTAATAATCCTCTTACTTATCACTCTGCTCTTCTTCTTTTATCTCAGCAGTTCCGGCTTTCTCTACCTCAGCAATTGCCCTCTTATGCATAGGAATTCTGCAGTTCTTGTTGTTTCCGAACTCAACGATAACAGTTGTCTCATCAACAACATCAAGGATAGTTCCATAGAATCCGCTGGTTGTCATGATATTATCACCAGGCTCGATAGAACTCATAACCTCTTCCTGCTTCTTGCTCTGCTTCTTCTGTGGTCTGATAAGAAGGAAATACATAAGTGCGATGAAGAAAACAAGGTATAATACAATACCTGTAACTCCAAATCCACCGCTTGTTGACTTCTTTGCAGCCTCAGTAGCAGCTTCCGTTGCAGCCTCATCAGCCAAAATCACTGGTAAAAAACTAAACATTTTCTGACTCCTTTAAATTTATTTATTCTCTTCAAAGCCTGCGAGACGCATCTTTTTATATTCTTGAAAACGATGTTCTTCTATGGCTTCACGAATTTCTCTCATCATATTATTATAAAAGTGTAAATTATGCAAGACACAAAATCTAAGTCCCAGCATTTCATCTGCTTTCATGAGGTGTCTGATGTATGCTCTCGAATATCTCTTACATACCGGACAGTCGCAGTCTTCGGCAAGCGGTCTTTCATCCAGCTCGTATTTTTTATTCTTAATATTAAGTTTTCCCTGATTGGTATATACCTGACCATGGCGGCCGTTTCTTGAAGGATATACACAGTCGAAGAAATCGATTCCTCTGTCAACTGCCTCCAAAATATTTGCCGGAGTTCCGACGCCCATAAGGTAGGTCGGCTTATTCTGAGGCAGATAAGGAACCGTCACATCAAGGATGTGATACATTTCCTCATGAGACTCTCCTACAGCAAGCCCTCCGACAGCATAACCCGGAAGATCCAGCTCACTGATCCTCTTCGCATGGTCAATACGAATATCATCGATTACACCGCCCTGATTGATACCGAAAAGGAACTGTTCCTTATTGATCGTATCCTCGAGGCTGTTCAGTTCATTCATCTTGTCTCTGCAGCGAAGCAGCCATCTGTAGGTTCTCTCAACCGATTTCTCTATGTAGCTCCTCTCCGCCTTGGCAGGTGGACACTCGTCAAAGGCCATCGCAATAGTTGATGCAAGATTGGACTGAATCTGCATACTCTCTTCAGGTCCCATGAAGATCTTTCTTCCGTCTACATGAGAATTGAAGGTAACGCCTTCTTCCTTGATATTTCTGAGTTTTGCAAGAGAATACACCTGGAATCCGCCCGAATCGGTAAGAATCGGTCTCTTCCAATCCGTGAACTTATGAAGTCCGCCCAGCTTCTTCACTATCTCATCTCCCGGTCTCACATGAAGATGATAAGTGTTGCAGAGCATAACCTCTGTATCAATAGTCTCTAAATCAGAGGTAGCCACAGCACCTTTGATTGCTGCGGCTGTACCTACGTTCATAAAAACCGGAGTTTGTATGTCGCCATGTGGCGTTTTAAATATACCTCTTTTAGCTCGTCCGTCTGTTGTAATTAATTTATACATATGTCCTTAGTGGCTTGTAACCGAGAAGCCCAGTTCAGCCTCAATCTCTACCTTCTTATAATTACCTCTGTCATCCGCACGGTATACTGTCATCCTGACCTTATCACCGTCATTATGCTTCTCTATCATATTCAGAAGTTCATCATAAGTATATACAGACTTGCCGTCAAATTCAACAATTATATCACCCGTGTGGATACCGGCTTCACTTGCAGGAGAGCTGCTCTCAACACTTTTTACGTATATTCCTTCAGGGAAACCGTAAATCTGAGCATATTCTTTGCTGATATCCGCACCCGTGATACCGAGGTAAGTCTTACCGTCCTTACCTTCTATTATATTTTCAATTATGGACATTGCCCTGTTGCTCGGGATGGAGAAGCCCATTCCTTCAACCTTGCTGTCAACATATTTGACTGAATTGATACCAACGACCTGGCCCTTGGAATTGATGAGAGCGCCGCCGCTGTTGCCCGGGTTGATCGCTGCGTCTGTCTGAATGTAGGTTCCGTAGCCGCCTTCGATCTGTCTGTCCAGAGCACTGATATAACCAACTGTTACCGACTGTCCGTAGCCGAGAGCATTTCCGATAGCGATAACCGGTTCACCGACAACGAGTTCATCCGAATTGCCGACTGTTGCTATCTTAATTGCTTCTGCTGTAGAATCCTTCATATCTGCAAAATCAACAGTTACGACTGCGATATCTGCATTTGCATCATATCCCTTGATACGTGCTTTGATGATCTCTCCGTCCACGAAGCCGACATTTATCTCAGATGCCTTCTCTACTACATGATAATTGGTTGCAATATAGAGATGTTCATTATCCTTACCGATTATGATGCCCGAACCTGCACCTGTCGATTCCTGCTCGAACTGCTGGAAATAATACTGATAGGTGGTTGTCACGGTCGTTGTGATGGAAACTATAGCCGGCTGTACGTCCGCTGCTATAGTTGCTACATCATAATTCATTGTCGTCGATGATCCGCTCAGATCCGTGATACCCTGTGATGACACCGTATCGGATCTGACCGATGTTTCTATAGCTGTTTTCTTAGAATCATTATTCTTATCAAGATAATGGTTTACACCATAGAAGGATGCGCCTGCGAAGCCTCCGAGTATGACAGCTGCTGCAGTTGTCTTCAAAACCGTGAGGAAACCTTTCTTCTTTTTCTTAGCCTTAACCGGTTCAGAAACCTTCTCTTCTTCAGCCTTCTTCTCAGGTGGAGTTGTTATCGGGCCTGTCGGTCTTATAGGAGCGATGCTGCCGTACTGTCCGCTTGCCGGCGTAACAGCCGGACCACCGTTATACTGATGTGACATAGGCGAAACAGGGGCACCACTGTTATATTGGCTGCTCGATGGTGTAGCTGATGCACCACTGTTATACTGGCTACCTGATGGTGTAAATTGCAATCTGCTTCCTACTCTCTCTACCTGTGGATGCTGAAATTGCTCCTGACCACTGCTTGTCTGTGCTACCGGCATCTGCTGCTGATTCATGTTGCTGTCCATCATCGGATTCTGATTCCGACTCATGTTGCTGTCCATCATCGGATTCTGATTCATATTTCCGACCGATTCAGGTCTCTGCTCCGGCCTCTGGAAACGTTTCATGCTTTCATCCACCTGAGGTTTCCCGGCTCTTCCGGGATTATCAGGTTTGAGAGTACCTTCGTAATACCCTCTTCCTTCATATCTGTTACTGAAATCAGTTTCAGTACCTTCGTTATAGTTTAATCCATTGTCCATCAAGAACATCTCCTTTATATTGTTTATGAATCTATTTTTCCTTAAAACACTCTTTCTTCTCACTGATCTGTTCCGAGTTTAACACTTAAATGTGTTTATTCTGTGATATTAATGTTTATAAAATTTGTTTTTTTCACGGAGCAAATATGTCCGCCTCCAAAAACCCTATAAATAACTTGCGAATAAATCAGCCACAGTATAAAATACTATGATGTAGTTATAATAAAGAAACATATGATTATCATTCCAAATAAATGAGGTACTGAAATGTTAAAGATCGACAAGCTGTCTCTCAGCTATAAGCATAAAAAGGTAATAAATGAAGCTTCCCTCGAAATAGAATACGGCAGCTTCATCGGCCTTCTCGGTGCGAACGGTACCGGTAAATCAACTCTTCTCTCGGCCATCGCCGGAGTCAAGAAGCCTGACAGCGGTGATGTCATTCTCGATGACATAAGTCTCTCGGGCAACCCGTCCGAATACCGTAAAAACTTCGGATATGTTACTCAGGAGAATCCGCTCATTCCGGAGCTTACTGCAGTTGATAATCTAAAGATCTGGACCCCTATGAACAAGGCAGAGATCATCAAGACCATCTCTTCTCTTCCTCTTTCGCGTCTGGGTGTTTCGGAGTTTGCAAATGTACGTGTTAACAGCATGTCCGGAGGTATGAAGAAGCGTCTCGCTCTTACCTCCATACTTATGAATAAACCTATGGTTCTCCTTATGGACGAGCCATTCTCTGCGCTTGATATGGTTGCCCGCCGCGATATCCTGGATTACATCATTTCCTTCAAACAGGCAGGCGGTATCGTTATCATCGCATCACATGAAGAAAGCGTATTCAAGGTCTGCGACAAGGTTTATCTGATTGAGAACGGTAATGTTTCACAGATACCGGGCGGTCCGGATGAAGACTACGTAAATATCTTAAGAAAGAGTATCGTCAAATGAAAAGCAGCTTCCTACGTCTCTGGAGAGCCGACACCAAAAGGGCTTCCAGATTAATTCCAAGTGTATTTATAACTGCTCTTATCTTCGCTCTCACGGCGGGGCTTCTTCTTGCGTACTCTGAGGATCTGATCTACAGCAAGGAATCCTTCGCAGCGGTAACGATCGGTATGTACATGCCGGAGCAGAGCGCCGAGAACGATTCCGCAATGAATTTTGCCAAGAATATGGATAGTATCAAGGAGTCGGCGGATATAAAAGAGATCAAGGATCTTGAACATGGTAAGGAGCTTGTAAAAAAAGGCGAGCTGACAGCCCTGATCATTTTTCCGAATAATTTCATAAACAGCTTATACGGCGGTGAGGCTGAGCCTATCAAGGTGATTCTAAATGAAAATATGTCTCTGGAGGAGCATCTCGTTAACGATATGATAATCGTTGCTTCCGATATACTCGGTATAGCTCAGACAGCCTACCGTTATTACAATCTGATACTTAAGGAACTCAATGTTGATCCCGAGATCAGAGAAAAGCTCACCAACGATCTCGATAACAGAAACCTTGCTTATGCAGCCTCAAGAAATATGGTATTTGATATCGTAAATATCAATTCCGACTCGGCTCACAACCTGCGTGAAACACTTACCGCATCATTTATCTTCATAATACTGATGCTTATGTGCTTCCAGATAACAGGCTTCTATAAGAGCTACAACAGTTCATTTATCATGAGACAGCACAAGGAAGGCGGCGGATCAGTCTCAATGTTCTTCTCGAGACTCCTCTCCGGCTCCATGATACTGTATACGGTTTATCTTCTGATATTTGTGCTTCTTGTTGCTGCGAAGACAAAACCGAACTATTTATCACTGATCACGATGATCCCTGTCGTAGTACTTGCGGCAGCTATCACCCTCTTCGCTTCCATGCTCTTCAAATCGGAGCATCTGGCAAACGGAACTATATTTATCATTACAATACTTGTTATTTACCTTGCAGGAGGCCTGATACCACTTATACTGATGCCTAAATTCCTGCAGAGTGCGGCAGCTGCGAATCCGTTCACATATCTGCTGAAATACATCCTGTGGAGCATTTTTTAAAAAATGAATTTGCTCTTTATGAAAGGCATGTAACCTACATGTTCTGGTCATTCAACCAGAATTTAGCAATTATACCGGGAGATTCAACTAATGAAGTTATTTTGGAACAGACTATATATCATGCTTAAGAGGACGCTGATGCAGCCCCTCTATATTGCCATGCTCGTAACACTTATCGGCATGGCGATCATATATGTGAATATTCCTGCCAAGAACAAAACCATGTATGTTCCGGCAGCGGTCTGCAATCACGACACCTCAAGGGATGGGGAGGAATTTGAGAAAGTCATCTATAAAACCAGCTCCATTTATCACTTCTATGCTGTTGATTCCGACGAGCAGCTTAAGAAGGACGTGCTTAGCGGCAAGGCAAATATAGGCTTTGTCATTCCTGAGGGCTTCTTCGAATCCTCGGCTCATATTAACGGTGTCAAGCAGATCACTGAATATACCACAAATTCATCTCGTCTCCCGAATGTCGGTCACGAGATCTTCTTCAGCAAGCTTTTCAAGATGATCTCATATGAGGTAGTTTTAGAGGAGCTTGATAACAATCTTGTCAATGCTGTAACAACCAGCCTTCCTGACGTCGAAAACGGCGAAGAGCTTCTTATATCAGCCAAAGAAGAACTATCAGAGGTATATTTTGAATCGGTCGACGATTCCGGAGTTTACGAGAATCAGTTCAATGATGAGAACGACTACGACAGCATGGTCAAGAAGAACAAAACAGAGCTTCCGATCCGTAAGTTCGCAGGTCTCTTCATCTTCGTTGTAGCTCTTCTCGGAACCTCGGCATATCTTACCGATAAGGAGAAAAATATATATCTCCTTGCTGACAGAGGCGCAAGATTCCAGCTCAGAGTTACTCACATACTGGCTTCCATCCTGCCTATCTCTATGGCAGCTTACATCGCTCTCGTGATAATAAAAGAAATGCATCCCGGAACGTTACTTCTCAGGATGCTCGCATATATGCTTTATGTTAGTTTATTCTCGGTTATACTCGGTGCTGTGCTCAGAAAGAGCAGTTATTTCTACAGAGTACTGCCTGTTATACTGGTGCTGACACTGGTGTTCAGCGGCGTGTTCTTCGATATGGGGAAATACAACGCACTTATGAAACATCTTTCGATGGTCTTTCCGCCGTACTTTTTCTGATGAAATATTAATCAAATCATTAATAACCTGACGCTTCGAATATAATATGTACGGTCTCGCTGGCACATATTATATTCTCAGCTGTTCATCAAAAACACAGACAAATCACACTAAATCTATCACCTGTATATATCACTCACAAAAACGACTTCAGCCCTGGCGGACGACATCTCAGTGACCTTGGTGATGAAGGTGTCGCGGGTGTCGTACGGGACGTAGATGATCTGCTCTACTTTATCGGTGAAGATGGCAGGTTCGGTCTCGTAGCCGGCGGATGCGATGTAGAAATTGATCTTCCCCGAGTCGTTGTAGGACATGGTAAGCTTCATGACGGCCTTGTGTGAAACGGTTCTCACATCACTGACGTCAAGGGCAGCCTTGGCAGCGTCGGTATAGGCGCGCACAAGTCCTCCCGTACCAAGAAGCGTCCCTCCGAAATATCTTGTTACAACGATGCAGATATTATTTACTTCTGCTCCTCTTATAACATTCAGTATCGGCAGTCCTGCTGTTCCCTGCGGTTCCCCATCATCGGAAAACCTTTCCTGTACGGAACCGTTTTCTTCATTACGTACCGAAAAGGCAAAGCAATTATGCCTTGCCTGATAGTGTTTTTTCTTGATCTGTTCTACGTACGAAAGCGCTTCTTCTTCGGAAGTTATCGGGAAGGTCACGCCGATGAATCTCGACTTCTTCTCGACTATCTCTCCGGTCCCGCCTTCTCTTATTATCTTATATTCCATACTAATACCAATATCATCAATAAACTAAGTATTGAGAATTTATTAGTTACTATTTCAAGAGTTTCTTCAGCTCATCCATAAATGTATTTACGTCCTTGAACTCTCTGTAAACGGATGCAAATCTTACGTAAGCAACCTTATCAAGATCCTTGATACGCTCCATAACGATCTCACCGAGCTCTGAGCTGTCAACTTCCATCTTCTCCAGATTATAGAGATCATTCTCGATCATATTTACGCAGTTCTGGATCTGGCTTGCAGATACAGGTCTCTTATGGCATGAACGAAGGATTCCTTCCTCAAGCTTGCTGCGGCTGAAGGTCTCTCTAGTCTTGTCTTTCTTGATGATCATTATAGGTATGGTCTCAACCTTCTCATAGGTTGTGAAACGCTTACCGCACTTATCACACTGTCTTCTTCTCCTGATTGAATTTCCATCGTCAGCAGGTCTGGAATCGATAACTCTTGTATCCTCCTCACCACAATATGGACACTTCATGATGTAACCCTCCTCATATATTTCATACTAATAATCCTTATAAATAGAATTCTTTGCAAATAGTATTCTCATCGTCCCGGAGAATTATTATTCGATTCAATGAATAACAATTCTTATGATATAACCTTAGCAGGACATTTCTTCTCACACAGTCCGCAATTAACACACTTCTCATAATCAATGACCGGAAGATTTCCGTTCATGGTGATTGCTTCCTTCGGACAGCTCTTTACGCACAGAGTACATCCGATACAGCCCGCGCTGCAGACCTTCTTGACATCCAGACCTCTGTCCTTCGAATTGCACTTAATGATATGCGTCTTATCGTAAGGAACAAGGCTTATGATATGTCTCGGACATGTTGCCACACACTTACCACAGGCAACACATTTTTCCTTGTCAATAACAGCTATTCCGTCAACTATATCAATCGCGCCAAACTCGCATACAGACTTGCATTCGCCATATCCGAGGCAGCCAAATGTACAGCCCTTAGGACCGCCGTTAGGTGTATTTACAGCTATGCTGCACACCTTCGGGCCGACGTAACTATAAGCATCCTTAGCCTTCTCACAATCGCCTGCACACTTAACTACAGCAACCTTCCTGACAGTCTCTCCTGCTTCTCCGCCGACTATCGCAGAAATCTTCTCTGCCACGGCAGGACCTCCGACGGGACATGCATTTACAGGAGCAGTTCCTTCAGCAATCGCCTTGGCGAGGCCGTCACAGCCCGGAAAACCGCAGGCTCCGCAGTTATTTCCCGGAAGAGCCTCACGAACAGCTATTTCCTTTTCATCCTGTTCAACCTTAAATATCTCACCGGCTTTACCGAGCAGCACACCCACAAGGATGGCAATTCCCGCGATAACACCGGCAGCTATTAAAATATCAACGTAATTCATATTCTTTCTCCCACCAGATCAGAATTATCATTCATCAAAAACATCACAGTAATCCCGAGAAGCCGTTAAATGCAAGTGCCATAAGTCCTGCAGCAAGGAGGATCATCGGACCTCCCTTGATTGCTTCCGGCACATCATTATCCTCAGTCTTCTCTCTGATGCTTGCGAGAACTACTATTGCGATCGCAAAACCTACAGCTGAGAACATTCCGTTAAGTATGCTCTTACCAACTGTGAGTTCATCCTGAACGTTGCTGATAGCAATACCAAGTACCGCGCAGTTTGTTGTGATCAGCGGAAGGTAAACGCCAAGCGCCTTGTAAAGCGATCTGACCTTCTTCTTCAGGAACATCTCAACGAACTGAACAAGTCCCGCAATGATCAGAATGAAAGCTATCGTATTCAGATATTCCAGTCCGAGTGGAACCAGAACATAGTAATAAACAATACTGGTTACTGTTGAAGCAAGAGTCATGACAAATATAACCGCCGCACCCATTCCCGCAGCTGTTTTCGTATTTTTTGAAACACCAAGGAACGGACAAAGTCCCTGGAACTGGACAAGTACAACATTATTTACAAGTGCAGCTGAAACCGCAAATAAAAAGATATTCATTTACTTCTCCACCTGCCCTTCCTGTTTCTTTCCGGCAAGTTCTCCGGTTTTTCCGTTTTTCTTATTCTCAGCCAACTCTCCGGTCTTTCCGGTTTTCTTAGCCTCAGCCAGTTCTCCGGTCTTTCCGGTTTTCTTAGCCTCAGCCAGCTCTCCGGTCTTTCCGGTTTTCTTAGCTTCAGCCAACTCTCCGGTCTTTCCGGTTTTCTTACTATCAACCGGTTCTACGGTCTTCTTAGCTTCTTCTCTCTTCACTGCTGCTGCCTGCATAACTGCCTCAGCCTGTGCAGGATTCATATTTCTTCCGGCACACGAAACATTCATACAGCCCTCACAGCCGTCGATCCTTCTGAGATTTGGCTTGCAGCCCTTCTTCTTAGCCTTTCTGATAGCCATGCCATTGATGATGGCTACGATAAATGCAAGTACGAAGAACGCTCCCGGACTCATAGTGAAAACTCTTACAGGCTCCCAGAGATCCTTGGTCGCATTCATTCCGAAGAAGGTTCCTGCACCGATGAATTCTCTTATGATACCTATAACCGTAAGTCCGAGTGTAAAACCAAGACCCATTCCGATACCGTCAAATACGGAAGGAATAACCTTATTCTTCGAAGCATAAGCCTCAGCACGTCCGAGTATGATACAGTTTACAACGATAAGTGAGATAAATACTCCCAGACTGTCGTAAAGCTCCGGTGTATAAGCCTGCATTATGAAGCTTACAACCGTTACGAACGAAGCGATAATTGTGATGTATGCAGGGATCCTGACCTTATCAGGGATCACATTTCTGAACATCGAAATGATCAGGTTGCTCATGGTCAGAACC
>DOVL01000123.1 GCA_003520105.1 Lachnospiraceae bacterium
GGATGATTGGTATGAACATGAACCTTGACGATCTCCTCATCGGCAACGCATACAAGAGAATCTCCGATTGACAGAAGGTATTCCTTGAACTTTTCTACCTCATCATCAGAAAGCTCTTTATCAAGCATTATGATAAACTCGGTACAATAACCGTATTTGATATCTGCAGTTGATATATGGTCATTGCCACTGCCCGAGAAATCAATCTCCTTAAAAGAAGGCTTTGCCTTAGGACGTTCCTTTGTCGGAGCATCATCCGTACCGACATCCTGACCCTTCATGGCAAGAACTGCGCCTCTGATAACCTCTACAAGACCTTGTCCGCCGGAATCAACAACCCCTGCTTCTTTAAGCACCGGGAGCATATCCGGAGTCTTCTCAAGCACAGCTTCACCATGTGCAAGAACTGTCTCGGAAAATCTGACGAAATCACTTTCTGTTTCGGCAAGCTCGGCCGCCTTATCAGCCATTCCCTTCGCAACAGTAAGTATAGTTCCTTCCTTAGGTTTCATAACAGCCTTATAGGCAGTATCAACCGCTCTTGAGAACGCCGAAGCTATATCCAGAACATCCAGAACGTTCTTACCCTTGATATCCTTGCAGAAGCCTCTGAAAAGCTGAGAAAGGATAACACCGGAGTTTCCTCTGGCGCCACGTAACGAACCTGTGGCTATAGCTTTGCCAAGGCTGTCAATAGTAGGTTTCTCAATCCTTTTAACCTCTTCAACTGCTGTCATGATGGTTAGAGTCATATTTGTACCCGTATCACCATCCGGAACTGGAAAAACATTCAGTTCATTTATATATTCCTTATTATTATTAATGTTATTTGCGCCCGAAAGAAAAAATCTTTTCAGAGCAGCTGCATCAATAGTATTAAGCGACACTTTAGGTTCCTCCTTAGTCAATGACTCTGACACCTTCGACATAAACATTAATATTCTTGACCTTCATACTTGTTTTGTCTTCGATCTGATATCTGACTGTCTTGATAAGATTGCTTACAACAGTTCTTATACTCACGCCATACGCAACAATAATATGAAAATCTATATCAAGATTATTCTGATCGTCAATCTTAACGTTTATGCCCTTGGTACTGCTTTCTCCTTTAAGCAGCTGGGCAATCCCATCCTTAACAGAGAGCGAAGCCATACCGACTATACCGAAGCAGTCGATAGCTGCCTGACCGGCGTATTTTGCGATCACTTCATTATCAATAACAATATTTCCGAATTCACTTGTTATATTACCGCTCATCCCCTAAACCTCCTGTGTTTTTGAAAATAAAATAGCGACACCCAAGTTTTACCTCTGGTGTCGCTTAATACTTATCCGTAGCAGAAAACTATGCTCTTTCTACCTTTCCGGAACGAAGGCAGGATGTACAAACATAAACCGTCTTGTGTGAACCATCAACTACAGCCTTAACACGCTTGATGTTTGAATTCCAAATCCTGTTTGATCTTCTATGAGAATGACTCACATTGTTTCCAAAATGAGTAGCTTTTTCACAAATAAAACACTTTGCCATCTGTCTAGCACCTCCTTAAAATGGTATATTAGTCTGCCATCAGACCACACAACGAACATATATTATCAGAAATGCATTTTGAATGCAAGTATTATTTTGAAAATTTTACCAGAAATTATATATTCTATTGTAAGTTGTATTAAATATCGGTTTCTGAGAGGTTATCAATGGCCTCATCAACAGCCTTTTCCTCGTCAGTTTTGCCTCTTCCGCTGAGGAATTTCTGAACCTTATCAACTACGGTAGGAACCATATCCATAACGCTCTGAAGCTTATTGGTCTCGCCTACCGGAACGATCTTAACAAAATCTCCCTGGATAACAAGAACAGCTGTCGGAGACATCTTGCCTCCCATTCCGCCGCCTGCAGAATTTCCGCCCTTTGATCCCTGAGAAGCACCTGCTCCTACTCCAAAGTTTACATCTACCAGCGGAATGATGGTTGTATCACCTATTCTCTGTGGTTCTCCCATAACTGTTTTAGCTGTAAGAAATGCGCTCATTCCGTCAAAGAGCGAATTAACTGTGCTATTGAAATCATTTTTCTTAATATCTGCCATTGTAACATCCTCCTGCATCAAATACTTTTCATTTAGTTTATTCAATGATCATTTCAGCTCGTTGTATGCCTGATCATGTTTATATCTTCTTAGCCAGATTCATGGTCTTCTTAAAATCCTTTGAGAGATACAAAAACAGCGCCGGTATGGCGAAGCTTCCCAGATGTATCCTTCCCTTACACCACATATCCGCTTCTATCTTCTGTTCATGGAATTCAGGCGTCAGATGAAGCCATCTGTAATAATACGGATAGAACATACTGACTTTTCCGACTATCTGTCCTGTAGAAGCCGGGTTCTTTAATCCGAGCAAAAGATTAACGTCTCCCTTTCTCGGAAGTAGATTCTTAAATAGCCTTCTTAGAACCTTCTTACCACGCTTAATGGTATTCTGAACGTAAGGTCTGTCAAAGAATTCTATGATATGATTCTTCTTGGTCCGGATCATCTCTGTCTTCTCGGAAACCTTACCAAGTATCTCCTCGGTCTTATCATAGATCACATCGATCCTGTCAGCGATATTTTTCTTTTCGTCCGGTTCGCTCTCTGAGCCGTCTGCCGCCTTAGCTTCTTTTGCAGCTTTTTTAGCAGTTTTCTTGGCTTCCCTGGCAGCTTTTTTCTCGGCTTTCTTACGTTTCTTCTCAGCCTTCTTCTGCTCTTTCTCGGAAAGAACCGGCAGTTCGCTGTCTGAACCATCCGACAGAGCATTTATACCACTGCCGCTATCCTGTCCGGAATTATCGGAACCACTGAATACATGACCATCAGCACCCGGTTTATATTCACCGGCGCCTCCATCAATGATTTCATCCAGTTCCGGTGTACCCGGATCTATTACGGTAATCTCCTGTCCGGAATCTTTATCTTTCTTTTTCT
>DOVL01000181.1 GCA_003520105.1 Lachnospiraceae bacterium
CAACCTCGAAATCGTTAGGGTCATGTGCAGGTGTGATCTTAACACAGCCTGTTCCGAATTCCTTGTCAACGTAGCTGTCGGCAATAACAGGAATCTCTTTATTTACGAGCGGAAGGATAAGTGTCTTGCCAACGATATCCTTATATCTATCATCTTCAGGATTTACTGCAACGGCAGTATCTCCGAGCATGGTCTCCGGACGTGTTGTAGCGATCTCAACGAAGCGTCCCTCTTCTCCTGCAACAGGATATTTGATATGCCAGAAATGTCCCTGCTGCTCCTCGTGAATAACCTCGGCATCGGATATCGAAGTCTGGCATACAGGACACCAGTTGACTATCCTTGATCCCTTGTATATCCAGCCCTTGTCATAGAGCTTCTTAAATACGGTATTTACAGCCTTATTGTTCCCCTCATCCATGGTGAAACGCTCTCTGTCCCAGTCGGCAGAGGAGCCGAGTGACTTAAGCTGATTGATGATACGTCCGCCATATTCCTTACGCCACTCCCAGGCTTTCTCAAGGAACTTCTCTCTTCCGAGTTCAGCCTTGTCGATTCCCTGCTCCTTCAGAGTTTCGGTGATCTTAACCTCTGTAGCGATGGCTGCATGGTCAGTTCCCGGCTGCCAGAGCGCATTGTAGCCCTGCATTCTCTTCATACGGATAAGGATATCCTGCATGGTATTGTCGAGGGCATGACCCATGTGCAGCTGTCCGGTGATGTTTGGAGGCGGCATAACGATGGTGAAAGGCTTCTTGGACCTGTCAACCTCTGCATGGAAATATCCCTTCTCAACCCATTTCTCATAAAGTCTCTTCTCTATCTCGGAAGGATTATAAGTTTTCTCAAGTTCACTCATTTTTATCTATATCTCCTATAAAATATTTTACTAGATGCTCTCCTCGCGGAAGTTATCCTTAAGCTCCGCAAGTATTATATCCATACGTTTATCGTAATCATTCATATCCTTGTTCAGCTTGTTATAGACGGCTCTCTGAAGCATTGAGAAGATGGTCATCTCTCTGACGTCATCCTTAGAATCACCGATCTCAAGCATGATCTCCTCAAAGAAGCCTTCCTCATCATCTATATCGCTTCTGTGGATCTCCTGCCTCAGGGTTTCCGTGTCCTCTGTCATTGCGACGACGAAGAAATACCCCTTACGCGATTCCGGATTACCGTTCAGCTCATAGGCCTTCTGGAAATACTCCTTAGCAACATCCATGTTGAAATTGCTCGCAGCCGCAACCGCTCTGTTGTGATAAACATTTCCGAGGAATGCGCTGTTATCTATCTCATCCGCTTTATCAATGATATCATCATAGATCGTAGCAGCCTTGATATATCTCCTATAGCCCAGATATCCGTCAGCCTTCAGCTTAAGCCTCTGAACAGGTGAAAGCTTTTTATATTTCTGCCACGCCTCAGCGTAGACTCGAACCTCGTCCGGGGTATAATAATTACCCGCAGAAAGAATCTCTAGCAGCAGATCCTGTGCATAGGCCGTCTTATTGGCAAGCCCTGTCAGTCTGTCCGCAAGAGCAGGCATATCAAGCTCGTCCCTGATCCAGTCAAATAGCTTCTCAGAAAGCGATGACTTACTGATCAGAACCGTGTTGTTGTAGATGTAAAAGCACAGTTCTTCATAGGTATATATTTCCACCTTCGTATTGAGGAAGGTGAAAGGAACGCTCGCTTTTTTAGTTGTACAGACTATTATCTTTGACATAACTGAATTCTTTCCTGTAAATCTTGTTGGTCGTCGGGAAAAGTCTTCCGAAGCCCAGATCCTTTATTATAACCGCGCCCTCGGAAGGATTATCAAACTCAACCGAGATGTCCAGTTTGGTCGTCTTGTTCGGACGCTTCGGAATACCGTGTATCTTAACGGTCTCGCGCGCCTCAAAATCTATATGTCTTCCCTTGTAAATAAGAGTTACTCTGTCGGTATCATCGAGAATAACCTCGATATGACCTCTGGTATTGTACCACTGTTTGCCGCCCTCAGCGATAGGAACGAAGGTGTCCTTCTCATCTCCAAGAGATATTCCGACATCGAAAAGTACATTTTCTTTGGTCTCTATAAAGAAACGCTCATAGAAATCCTTATACTCACCGCCGACAGCCCTGTAGCAGGCGCCCTTGGTGTAGATATTCTGTCCAACGAAAACTCTTCTGCCCTGACAGAGTACGTTTGTTGATTTCTTCATCCATTTATTTGAGAAGCCTATTCCTGTAAGAAATACAGAAGAAATATAAGCTTCCTTAACTTCATAATCCGCGATACGTGCGAAGTCATTGTCCATCGAGAAGGTATCCGTACCGTATTTTGCAAGGTTCATCTGGCTTGAATAATCCTCGTGGATAACGGTGATTATTTCAGGCTTTCTGTTCCTGGTGATATCAACTCTGTAATAATTCAGACCATCTGCATTGTAATCAAAGAGCGCAACGCTGTTGACCCAGAGCTCCTGCTCCTGATTGAAGATATAGTAGAGTCCGCTGTCCATATGGCTTGTGATCTCTATCGCGTCCTCCGGAACGCCCATGATCTCATACAATCCGGAAAGAATCTGGTGAAGCTCCCTGTTATACTCCGGTGTAGTGATCACGAGCTTCTTCACGACGGCCTGCTCATATCTGTAAAGAAATGAATCCACATGCAGCTTTATCATCATGAGGAAAAGCTCTTTGTAGGTATATTTCTTACCTGCTATCTCAACCGGCTCGGTATTCTGGAGGTTCTCAAAGAGTCCGTCCACTATGATACCGTCCTCACTGAATCTGGCCTCAGAAGCCTCGCCTCCCACGTACCAATGCTCCGTATCCCTGCTGTAGAAGAGGATATTCGGCATCATGTAGGTTTCCTTGTTATTTAATTGGCTTATTGATTCCGGCTCACGCTTGATGTCGTTGTAATAACTCATCTGAGTGAAATCCGTACACAGGTCCATGCCTATGTAAAATGCTTCCGCCATTCTTTTTTCTCCTGTTATATTACATGCAGGCTGCAACCGTCGAACCTGCCGCCTGCGTCGTCAGCCGCCCCTACGGGGCTTTTGTTCGACGATATCCGGCAAAGCCGGATATACCGATAAGAGTATACGAACATCTGCCTGTGAACAGTCATCTGTTCGTCTATTCTTATCGTTGCATCCTGCTAAAGAATACTTAGATTTTCCTCAAACAGATGGAGCGTATTGATATACACATCCAGATCCTCGAGAAGCTCTCTGTCCTCTCGCATCTCCTGCTTGACGAGCATACTGTTGATGGTCTCGAAACGATTTCTGCCCTTATTGCTGTAGGCCTTGGTCTTGAGGCTCTCACTCTCGATGATCTTAGCCTCGCCGCTGCCACCGATCGTCTCGTAGATAAGTCTCTCGCCGTGGAATACGACAAATTCCATAACGTAAAGTCCCGGTACGACCTCTTCCATACGCTGTGTTTTTGTAACACTTCTCTGTCTCGAACCGGTATCAAAGCTGTATTTAACAAATACCTGTCCGCCCGCCTCTGACTTAAATACAAGATAAGTCTTGAGGAAGATGTCCTGAGGAAGCCTGATAAACTTGGCAAAGCTCTTGTAGAACGGCAGGCATTTGCCGGCATCCATGAACTTCTCAACCGTATCGGCTATCCAGATCTTCTGGTCGTCCGTATATCTCTCAAGCCTGCTGAAGAAAAGAAGCAGTGCCATCTTGGATATCTCGTCGTCTATATTATCTTTGATAATTTCATGATACATGCACTCAAAGATGTAGTTCGGCACCTGAATATCATTGATCAGATAGTTGTGTGCCACCATCCTGAGGAAGGCCTTAACCACAAGGCCCCTGCTGCGTCCGGAATAATATGTTGCGAAGATGTCGTAAATATATTCCAGATAGCCCTTCACAAACATCATCTGAGCAAGAGTGTTCTCTGCAAGGAGAGTCGTATCCGTAACTCTGTCCTTCGCCAGCTTAAAGAGGGCCGCAAGCTCATCGATACTGCCGTTGAAATGATTGATGATGTAAGTAAGAATATTTGCATTTACCGTACCTGTCTTGTAAAGGTTGAGACAGATACTCATAAGGTCTTCATTGATGAAGCCGTCCGAATCCTTGACACCATAGTCGGCAAGTCTGTAAAGCTCGTCGATCTCAAGCTCGTTGAAGCCGTAGAGCTTAACAGCCTGAAATGCCTTGTCATACATATTCATATCGATGAGATATGAAATGATGGTGCTTGTATTTGCACGTGTCAGGTATTCTATATCAAGCCTTGAAAGATATTTTCTCAGAACATCCGTATCGAGATTCTCGTGATAATACTCGATGATATTCATGCAGGCCTGCTGTTTGTAATGGTAAGAGATCTCGTCGCAGTTGATGATCTCTCTCGCTGCATTTACCTCACGAGCGTTCTTGTAAGTAAACTCGCCGATACTCTTGTAGTTGAAGAGGAGAACTCTGTAGTCCCTCGGGCTGTATTCGCGGCAGATATGCATATATGCCTTCTCATCCACTATCCTCTCAAAATGGTAAGGGATGGAGCCTGCGTAACGGTTACCCGACTTATCCTCAAATATGATCGTCGCGCCGTCCGAAAGGATCTCGACATAGGCCTCGCCGTTCACGAGAGGAACTCTCTCTTCATTTCTCAGTTCTTCATGAGTTACGATGACTGCCCTGACGTTCTTGTTGAGGCAGACGATCTTACGCCTGAAAATAATATTGATAAGCTTACCCGCGAAGAGGCTGCTCACGCTTTCAGGCTCAAGGAACTCATCATAGATCACTGTAAGGTCATCGTTAACCTTGCCCTTGATGATCATATTTTCCATGAAATCTTCCATAGTCGGCGCATATTCATGGTATATCTTCATATGTTCAG
>DOVL01000124.1 GCA_003520105.1 Lachnospiraceae bacterium
ATCAAAAGCTCCGTGGGCGGGTCCGCCTGCTTCTGAAGGCTCTGCCGGGCCAGACAGGAAAATACAATTCTGTGATTCGGTATCTTCCGCTCAAGCACCCGCTTTACAATCTCAGAGAGCTTTCCCTGCGTAAAGACGGATCCTCCCGCTAATGCGGAAAGCTCTTTAGCCATCATAACTGCATTGACCGGAAGAGCGGCGGTGCCTGCCGCCATGCGCATAAGCGTCTCCGCACCTTTCCTAAGCGCCTCCCAATTCACGGGCGTAAGGTCATCCTGCCTGATTGACAGCCATATATCTTCGGCCTCCTCGATCGAGGCACATGAGATCAAAACGCTGTTCAGCGCACCGACCGACGCGCCGGAGATACCTGTTATCTTATGAATAAGACCTGTCCTCTCCAGCCATCTCCAGACGCCTATTTCAAATGCACCTTTCGCCCCTCCTCCCGAAAGCACCAGACCGTATTCCCTCTCCCCGATCTGTGCGAGGGTCCGTTCCCTGATCGCAATATTCAGGAGTAGACCTACGATTTCTATCGAGTTTCCCTTCAGCCGGACAGTATCCTCCTCATCGCACAGAAGACAGGTATTCTCATATCTGTGGTCACAGAAGGTCCAGCCGCAGGAAAGCGCGCAACAGTTATAAAGCCCTCTCGGATAATCGGGTTCACTGCCGAGTTTGAGGGCTTTGGCCTTTTCTTTCTCCGCATCCCGTCCCGGACCGGAGTTCCAATACAGGCAGAATTCATCGAGGTCTTTTGCGGAGAGGGTATCTATGTTGGCGAGATCACGCTGTTTTATTTCCATTCCCACATTCCATCCGGCAGGCACGCAGCCATCGGGACCTTGAGGACGATCTTTCTGATCGGACATGATGTCTCACTTACCTGTACGGCAGGGATATGCACATCCCACGGCAGATAAACCGCATACGTTCCGACTTCCAACGCAATCCTGCCTTCCCGCTCCGATGCCGGACGGTTCTTATAAAACAGAATGTCCCTCTGCGTTGAAAGCAAATCTTCATCGACGATCCCGCTGCCGTCATCATTGTAGTAGCCGGCATCCTCCGGCCCTCCGGCAGCCAGGAACTGTACGTCAATATATTTTCTGTGAATCTCGGGTCTTAAGGCTTCCCTCGGTGATGTTTCAAGGTCAAGGACCTGAAGAATCATCGGTACGCCATCAAGTTCGATGTCAAATCTGCCGGGTTCGTGGGCGGCCAGATCTGTCTCCTTTAAGAAGTGAAGGGCGGCACAGAGGGGTGCCGGGAGGAGAGCGGCCTGCTGATCAAAAAACTCATTGTTTACATTTCCGTATATCATTTAGAACTCCTTTTTCTGTAGAATAGATTCTTTGGTTTTTCATATGTTTCTACGGATATTTCAATACTGTGATAAGGTCGCCAGAAATCGATAACGGATTGTTTCTTCGCTACACGTTTCTTCTTATTCGATTCTGCTTACCTTTTCTTCGCGCAGATCATGCTGCTCCTTCATATCCGTACTATACCCGAGTGAGAGCGCAATCACAAAATCATATCCCTCCGGACACTGCAGCTTTTTCCTCAGCTCATCAGCCTTATCGCCTTTGAACGCTGCCTTAGGCAGACCCAGAATCACGCTTCCGATGCCAAGTCCTTCTGCGGCAAGTGCCATAGTCTGAACAGCAATCCCACAGTCGACCTGTGTCCATGAAAAATCATTCTCCCCGAAGATGAAAACAACTGTCGGAGCGTGATAAAAGATCTGGAAATCGGGATCGGTAAAACGTCGGCCTCCATCCTTCTCCAGCACCTTCGCTGCTTCATCATGAACTTCCTGAATTAAATCCGGATTCTGAACTACAGAAAAGTGCCATGGTTGATGGTTTCTGGCACTCGGAGACTGCAGTGCAGCGGTGAGGATTTGATTCAGTTCGGCCTCTGAGATCTGCTCGGTCTTGTAGGCGCGGTGGGAGCGACGGGTGGCGATGGTTTGTAATGTATCCATGGTGTTTTCCTCTTTCTTTGTAAACCTATATACTTATCATCTTCTATTTCCGGTTATCCTTATTCTGAAAATGACTCCTATTTTATGTCTGATTCTTTCAATTGAACCAACATTATGTGTATATTCTTCGACTTCACATACTAACAATACTGTTTCTGGAAACCTTTGCATTTGTATAATTCTTGCGACCTTCATACAATGGTCTTATATAAAATGCAAAATCGATAGCCATACAATGCATCTGTTCATCCCTACACATCGTCTTATCGAGTCTATCATCAAGCAGCTGTCTAAATCTGGTATCCTCTAACAGTGATCTACTCACTCTGTCTAAAAGTTTGAACCAGCTTGCCATTTTATGACCACTATCTGTGTCGTCTATAAAGCAGATGCCTGTCGCGGACGCTACTTTCTTGGCAACACTGTATTTGTAAAAATAATACCGATCCGGATACATAAGCCACAGGAATGTGCTGGCAATAACAGGATACGCCGAAGACTCCTTGCGAGATAAATAGGGTTTATATTCATGTCCAAGCCGTAAGTCCTCTATCATACTTTCAAAAGCACCGTATCGTTTAGTAATATCCTGACTTTCATCAAAAAGGTTTTCAAATATTTCTCTTACTCTCTTACGATCTACTTCGATCAAACTACGAAATATTTTACGTGGATAATATCTATTACTCTCTATTAAGTAATCTGCGTCAGAGGTTGCTCTATCAATCATTCCTGCCATGTCAGCAGCATCCAAATTCCAGTTCTCTTGAAATGTCCGGACACTTTTCCACAGGTATTTCTATTCTTCCCATCGAAGAGGAAACTGATGATAGTATTCATTTAATTTGCAATTGAGTTTCTCCAAAACAACCTCCTTCAAATTTAAGCTAATAATTCCTACTCTTTAGACTCTACAATGACATAGAGTACTGTCATCCTTTTAAAGAAACCTCGTCATCTTATCTGCCTTTTTCCAATTAATTTTTCCAATTTGTAGAAAATGTCCGTATCAGATAAACTCTCCCATGTTTCTTCAAAAACACAGCTTTCATAATCATCTTCATAGCCTGTTATCCAAACCTTTTCCATGGAAGCAATAACAGAATACTTGGCTCCCAGTATTTTTGCATAGCTCCTTGCCTGCACTTTGACCTGTTTGAGCTGTTTCTCACTTGTGATGCTTCGCTTTACTTCGATAGTTGTATAACCGGAATAATGTCCATTCGTGCTGATCGGATTTATTACAAAATCTGGAATTAAAGCATAATTATGGTTACCGATTTCAATATACATCTGCTGCACGTAATCTTTTTCATCGAATCCCAGTTTAGTCAGCAAAGGTTTAACCAACTTTTCTTCTACGTCTTTTTCGTTTGCAAATTGTCCTTCATTCTCTGACAATGCATTTTCAAGCCTTGGTAGATCCTTACCTGCTTTACTGACTATATAATTATACTCTGATGGTTTAAGCTCAACTCCGTTTATTCCTTGCATATTCTTAGCGACGATTGGCATTTTACTTAAAATCGGATCACTCTTTATTTCAGCAAGCGGTATACGTGATAGTTTTTTAGGCATACCAATATATGTACATCTGTAATAATAGAAGAAGGGATCTATAAATCCAATGGACATACTCCTCCATACAGACGAAATTGCACTAATCGGGGTTCTTAAATACATCACAATCATGTCCCCTGCCCTTGTAGCCGGATTGCATTGCCAATACATTTTCTCTCCCACATAGTTTTCAGCATCAGCATCAGCATTATCGCCTCCACCTCCGACGAAGTAAGCTGCTTTTGGCTCAGGAAGATCCTCAATGATATAGCTATCAACTCCACCAATGTAATGAGGAGCAAAGTCATAAAGAAAAGCACAGAATTCGCAATAAGTTAGATTATTTTCCACCCGAAACTTATAAAATGCCTTACACAGATTAGCATAATGCCATGTACGTGCCCGATAATCAGCTTTTTTAGGCAATTCCGGCAGTTCTATGTCAAATGTTTCGGCAATCATATTTAGAATATTATAGTTACAGCAAAAATAATACGGAACAAAAATATCGGGGCGATTGAAAGAGAATAGTGTACTTAAGCCAGGCAAATTATAAGAACAATATTGAAATGCACTCTTATCACTTTTCTCCTCGCTCAGAATATAATTATATTCGTTCTCAAAAATTTCATCTATATCCTTAATGGCTTGCACTACTAATTCATCATCTGACAGTTCCTCATCTTCGGGTTGCCATTCATCTGGTGCCCCTTCAGAAATTACAGAATCCAATGCTTGAAGCTGCCATTCCGTGTCATCGATAATGCCTTTCGAGACACAATAATACTCCTGCATCCTTCTTATTCCTAAAGCATAATCAGAAGAATAATGTTCATATAGATTATCACGAAAAAAATTAACAGTTTGCTCTCCGCCTGATTTGAGATACAATTCCCATACATACCTATTTATCATAGTATTCCCAGTGTCCTCTGACTATTCACCGTACCTAAAACTTTATTATAACTGATAAGAGTATATCAGTTTTGATCTAAGCACCAAATCTCTTTCTAATCAATCTTTCATAGTCCACACCCAAAAACTATGATAATTTTCTATAATAATCGTCCAGATCCTCTCTCATCTGTATCCTCACCGCCTCAAAATCCTCCTCACTCAGTGCGCCAAACAAAGCATGATTCATCGAGAGCGTACCCAGTTCTTTAGAATAGTACATAAACCGCTTTCGTTCGAACTTCTCAAAAGGATTCGTCAACATATTTCGCTTTATGAACTTGTCATCCTTGAGGGTCTCCTCGGTATACGGACAAGTCTTCCTGTCGACCGTCAATCCCTTTTCAACCCTATCTTGATAAAATGCAACATAGTCTTTAAGAACCGAATCGATTGATGCATCGCCGACCGAATTCAGGTTTTTGATAAATGCCAGTAGGAACGGCATCTTATATGAAAGACTGTAGTCGCGCTCCGCCAGAAAATCAAAGAAATCTTTTCGGATAGTATCATCATTATGATCCGGAATATTATTTTCAGCCTTCATCTCAGCAACATGCTCAGGACTGAACAGATATATCTTCTTACTTCCGAAATTAAGCGTCTGATCTGGCTGAATCCTCCCTTTTTTCACCCAGCTTATAATGCTGCCGGTACTCATGAAGAATTCTCTTGCCACCTGTTCCTGATTCAGATAATTTCCATATTTTTCTTCGAATGTCTCTGTATCGACCGGTATAATCCGCTCGACTCTCTCTACAAGCCCATCGACCTCAATGATATCACCTATCTGATAGTCACGCTTCAGGATGCTGCCGAACGGAACATATGCATTGCATGAGAAAATTGAGTGCATGGAACATGGCTTCACTACCGCCCCGTACTCATCCACGACATCAATGACAAACATATGATCCTTTGATTCAGTCCTGCGAAGTCCTCTTCCGATCTGCTGCAAGTAGAGAACTTTCGACATAGTTGGTCGTGCCATTACAAGAATTCCAAGCTCCGGGTAATCCCATCCTTCAGAAATCATGTTGCAGGCACAAAGGAAACGAATCTTCTTCTGTTTAAAATCGTCCATGATTCCGGTATTTGCCTGCTGACCGGTATATGCGGCAGCACTGATACCGGCTCTTTTCAGAACCTTCTCCATCTCTTGACAATGCTTAACATTCACGCAGAAGACAATGCCCTGGAGATTTTCCATACCATTTGTACAAAAATATTCTTTAAGTACATCCGCTATCAATTCATTTCTTGAAGTTACGCGAATGCTCTTCTCAAGATCTGCATTCACATAGTCCTTTCCGTTAAAGCGCACTTTACTCAAATCAAGGTTTGTTTCAATTCTGAAGACATTTGCCTCAGCTACTATCTTCTTCTCCATCGCCTCTCTGAGCGTCAGCGTTGTTTTATATGAACCAAATACCGTCTCAAGGCGCTTTTTGTCCATCCGTTCATCGGTAGCTGTCAGTCCGATGAGGAAGTCCGGTGTAAAGTGCTGAATTACACGTTTCGCGGTCGGCGCGACAGCATGATGCGCTTCGTCAATCACAACGTAAGCATAATAATCAGGGTGAATGTTATGATAATGAATAGCCATATAGGCATTCGTGTGCACATCAATACGATC
>DOVL01000136.1 GCA_003520105.1 Lachnospiraceae bacterium
CGATACGTCTGATGACCTTCTTCTTGGTTCTGATCTTCTCTCTTGGGATAAGCCTTCCGAGATAATCAACGTTCAGGAGAGGGCAGATGCTGAGAACGCTGCCGATGATACCGGCTGTTTTGCTGACTCTGCCGCCCTTGATATAAAATGTCAGGTCGGTCGAGAAGAACCAATGGACAGCCTCGAGCTTATGCTCCTCTGTCCAGGTGTAGAGCATCTCAAGGCTCATACCCTTATCTCTCTGGTCAGCCATTCTGTCGAGCAGAAGACCGAAGCCTGATGAAGCAGCCATTGAATCAACGACATAGATCTTTCTGTCAGGGAATTCTTCCTTAAGATCGTTAGCTGCGATGACAGCCGAATTATATGTACCGGAAATACCGGTTGAAAGTGTCACATGGATAAGATCCTTGCCTTCGCTGAGGATCTTCCTGAAATGATCGCTGTATTCGCCTACGCTTACCTGTGAGGTCTTCGATTCCTCACCTGCAAGCATTCTGCGGTACAGCTCATGAGGAGCCACTGACGCACCGAAATCATCTTTATATTGTGTGCCGCCAAGCTCGTAATGATACTCGATATAAGCTATATTTCTCTTCTCCATCCAATCCTTGCTGAGATCGGCCGGTGAACAACTGCTGATTACATATTCTCCCATTAAAATACCTCTCCTAATTAATCTTTTTCTGATAGAATCTCCGCAAAAAAATATGCGTAATGACTATGTTTTCTGCCATAAGAACATGCGACAGATTGCGTTTTGATGTACTATCTTGTATTTTATCATAATCAATATTTATACACAATGTTTTATATGTAAAAAAGCACCGGGAAATTCGGTGCTTTTTACCATGAAAAAACCATAAAAAATACCCCGGTACATAATGCACCGGGGTGAAAGACTTTTTATGATCTGTTGTCATCAGTTTCTCTTGCCGAGGAGCTGGAGCAGTCTCAGGAAGAGGTTGATGAAATCGAGGTAAAGCTCAAGTGCGCCGTACATAGCGATGACTGATAAGCTGTAACCAGGATTGTTGATTGCAAGATTCTTGATCTTCTGAGTATCATATGCTGTAAGTCCAAGGAAGATAGCGATACCTGCTACGCAGAGGAGGTAATCAAGTCCTGAAGACTTAAGGAAGAAGTTGATGATTGATGCAATGATGATACCGAAGAGACCGATCATAAGGAGTGTTCCGAAACTTGTAAGATCTCTGTCAGTTGTAAATCCGATAACTGCCATTACTCCGAACAGACCTGCTGTAAGGAAGAATACCTTTGCGATCGAACCTTCAGTATATACAAGGAAGATAACTGAAAGGGTAAGACCGTTAATTATTGAGTAGGCAAGGAACAGAACTCCTGAAAGTGTTGTGTTGTTAGCTTTAATGGCAAATGTTGCACCGATAACGATAGCAACTTCAATAATTGCAAGTATTATAAAGGTTGACATTCCGTTCTGAATAAGGAAATACGGATTGTTTGTGTAAACTGCAAGAGCAGTGATAGCTGTAATGAGAAGAGCGATTGTCATGAACAGGAATGTTCTTGCCATAACGTCCTTCATTGAGTAACGAAGGGTCTGCTGCTGAGCAGCTGCTGCAGCGTATGGATTGCCGCTTCTCATTGCATTGAGTGCAGTCTGCTGTGTCTCATACTGCGAATTGTAATTGTTTGGATTGTAGAAATTATTGTAGTTGTTCTGACCATAATTGTTGTTCTGACCATAGTAATTGCCATAACCGTTATTGTTGTTATTGCCATTACCGTAATCATCATAATTGTTTGGCATGATTATTACCTCCTGTGATATAAATATCATCTGCCGTTCTGTAAAGCCGGCCGTTATATCACACGGCTGAACGGACACCTTCTTTTATTTAACATTGTTAATGTACCATGAAAGAGGGTAAAATACAATAGATAAAAGTGACGACATTGTGAATTTTCGTTGAATTTTAATCATAATATGACCGCGCGGGTTGTTTTTTTCGGGCGCTCTTGATACAATCATATGTAGTTCTCTCTGTAGTGAGTCTGCGCGAGAACAGTGTAATAAAAATAACTGTTCGAGCTGCATAAAACTCCGTGACAGAGGTGGAAGTGAGGGCATAGTAGGAGAACGTCATGCGATTCTTAGGAAAGATATATAAGGTAATATTCAGCCGTGTATTTATCACGGCCATGCTTATAATCCTTCAGGTTATATGGTTCCTTCTTATTTATTCGTATTTCTTTGTAGGATATGAGTACGTCAGGACGGCGGTTTCAGCCCTTGCCCTGCTCTATACAATCTACATAATCAACTCGCCGAAAACAATGAGAGAGTATCAGACGGAATGGATAATCGTCATTCTGCTCTTTCCGTTCTTCGGTGTGCCTTTCTACATGGTCTGCGGCGATCAGAGGCAGGGCCGGAGGTACGCGAAGCGTGTTGAGGACGCCAAGGCCAAATACAGTACCTTCCACAACCAGGATATGAATATAATGGATGAGCTCTACAAGCTTGACAGCAGACTTCATTCGACCAGTACTTATCTGATGAGGTCCCAGGGCTATCCAATCTATAAAAATACAAGCGTAACCTACCTCTCAAGCGGTGAGGAGCAGTACGAAGAGCTCCTTAAGGCTATGAAGAAGGCGAAGCATTATATCTTCATGGAATATTTCATGATCGAGAGGACAGGCGTGTGGAACAGCGTGCTTGAGGTTCTTAAGGCAAAGGCTGAGGAAGGCGTTGAGGTCAGGATACTCTACGACGATCTGGGCTGCATCACCTGGCTTCCGAAGCGTTATGACAGGACGCTCAATTCCATGCATAAAAATATTCATTGTAAGAAGTTTAACAGAGTTAAGCCGCTTTTTACGATGCTTACCAATAATCGTGACCACAGAAAGATGACGATAATCGACGGATATATCGCATTTACGGGTGGTATCAATCTCGCGGACAGATATGTGAATGTCAACAGTCCTTTCGGAAGATGGAAGGATGCGGGAGTAAAGCTCGAGGGTGAGGCTGTTCAGAATTTCACCCTGATGTATCTGGAGATGTGGGAGTCCATGAAGATGGGCAGAAGCAGCCGTAAGATCGAGACTCCGGAGGAGATGAAGAAGATCAACAGTTATCTGCCACACTTCTTCCATGAAAGTGAATTCGTAAATGACGGTTACGTTCAGCCTTTCGGTGATGAGCCGTTCGATAACGTGCCGCTTTCGGAAAATGCGTATCTCGAGCTTATCAATCAGGCTGAGAAATATTTATATGTATTTACCCCTTACCTGGTTCCGAGCCAGTCCGTGATGGATGCACTGAGTCTCGCGGCCGAGAGGGGAGTTGACGTGAGGATAGTTACGCCTCACATTCCGGACAAGAGGATCACCTTCAGGATGACTCGTTCGAATTATAAGAAGCTTATGGATCACGGAGTTA
>DOVL01000112.1 GCA_003520105.1 Lachnospiraceae bacterium
AGCGCCGCTACAACTATTCCCGAAATGGCAGAGATAACGCTTCTTGTTGCATAGAAAGCCGCCGGAACCGTCATCGCTGCCAGAACCGCATATGGTATATAATATAAAAATGATCTGACATATCTGTTGGTAAGCTTCCTGTTTACGAGAACGAAAGGAATAACTCTTATCAGATATGTCGAGCCTGCGATCACTGCAAGATATATTAAAAATGTTTTGATCTCCATCTATATCGCCTCACTGATCCGAAACATAACTCTTCTCTGCACAAAACTATGCATGTACTTCGGTATCCTTTCCCTCTGTAATATCCGGCAGCGGCTTTAGAACCGCCATGATAAATGCCGCCGTAAGCGCGGAAATACTGATTGAAATACCAATCGATACCATATTCAGTATCGGTACATAATAGAATATACAGCTGACAGCCATTGCAATACAAGCAGTCATAAGCACATTTCTGTTCTCCTTCATCTCCGGAACCACTATCGCCACAAACATTCCGTATATAGCAAGCCCCATTGCACTCATGATAGCTGCATTAAGGATATTTCCGAGAAGTGCTCCCGTAAGAGTTCCAACAGTCCACCCGATGAAAGGCATCACCGAAAGTCCCGCAAAGAATGATGTAGTAACAACATCTCTCGTGCTCGCAACCGCAAATATCTCATCCGTCATAAAGAATCCGAAAACTGCTTTACGCGGAACTGAAAACCTCTTGTCCAGCTTTTGTGAAAGCGAGATCGACATAAATGAATATCTTATATTTATAGTAAGCTGCGAGACAAGTGTCGATATGTACGACCCTCCTGCAGCCATAATCCTAACTCCTGCAAGCTGACCTGCTGATGTGAGGCACAGCATTGAAATAAGCACTGCCTGCCACCAGTAAAGCCCGTTTGCCACTGAAAATATACCAAAGCCGATCGATACCGACAGATATCCCAGTCCTATCGGAATACCGGCTTTAACTCCCTTATTAAACTCATTCATCATAATACTCCGTAAAGAAATGTCTCACGCCATCCTTCTTGTAACCCACGATGGTATTCAGATTGACATTCTCCACACTCTTAAATATATTTCCCTCAACAAAGGAATTGACCTTCTTCATCTCCGCGATCAGTTCTTTGATCTCCTGACGCTTTGAATAATGCGGATCATCCTCGCTCTGATTCTTGCTCTGCTCGGTGAACCTGCATGCACACTGAAGAAAATGCAGCTTATTATAATCACGCCACCACTTGATATCAGCCTCTCTAATCATATACATCGGCCTTATCAGTTCCATACCTGGGAAATTCGTACTGTGAAGCTTCGGCATCATAGTCTGTATCTGACCACCATAAAGCATGCCCATCAGTATGGTCTCGATAACATCATCATAGTGATGTCCGAGTGCGATCTTATTGCACCCCAGTTCCTTCGCATTGCTGTAGAGGTAGCCTCTGCGCATCCTTGCGCAGAGATAGCATGGTGATTTATCTATCGTATAAACACTGTTGAAGATTTCCGAACCAAATACTCTTATCGGTATTCCGAGTGTCCTTGCATTACTTTCGATAAGTTTTCTGTTTGCCTCAGAGTAGCCCGGATCCATCACCAGAAAGGTCAGTTCGAAAGGAAACTTATTATGCCTCTTCAGTTCCTGAAAGAGCTTCGCCATAAGCATGGAATCCTTGCCGCCCGATATGCAGACAGCAACATGATCGCCCGGTTTCAGCATCTCATATCTGTTGATCGCTCTTGCGAAAGGTGTGAAGAGCTGCTTATGGAACTTCTTCCTTATGCTCTTCTCAATCTCCTCCTGACGCTCCTTCTGGTCTGCTTCCTGCTCAAATCTTTCTACCGAACTTACCAGCCAGTTATGGTATCCGCCTTCAAGGAAATACGCATCAAAGCCTCTCTCCCGAAGTGCTTCAACTGCCTCAGGACTCTCCACACCACGAGTGCAGTAAACAACCTGTTTCCTGGTTCTGTCAAGATGCACATCCCTGATCGTGATATCACAGCTTTCGACCAGCATCATCTCACGGATGATCAGTTCCTTGGGAATATTTACTGCTCCCGGAATCAGACCGTATTCAGCCGACTCCATGCCGCGGATATCGATCAATTGGACAGAATCCTTCGGCAGTTTATTTAATTCTTCAAGTGTTATTGCAATATTATTCATATCAAAACCAGATTGGAACGCATCACAGTGATATCATCAATCACAGCATCAGCCTCCCATGTTTTTCATTTATTTCTCTTTGATCAGCCTCTCATAATTGTTCTGCAGATCTCATCACCCATATGTGCAAAATAATAGCAGTCATCCATCTCTCGATCAACCTGGACTCTGTCACGATAGTTGAGCGGCGGGTAATAATCGAGGAAACGGCTCAGATCCTCAAGCGCATCCAGTCTGTAGCTTCTGTCCATCTTAGGACCTGCAGTATGAACCTTGAGGCTGCGGGCGTTAAGCTGACATCTATGTTCATGAGCATATGGATGATCCGTGACGATCTTCACATAGAAATAAAATGTATGCTCATATCTTGGCGGATGGTATGAAACTCTCTGACCATCCTTCAT
>DOVL01000113.1 GCA_003520105.1 Lachnospiraceae bacterium
AGTAACGTAAGTTATTCGAATAACCTTAGTGAAACTAAATTAACCCATATCAAGCTCCACGTCAAAGGTTATTCGCGTAACCTCCAGACCTCACGGCATGACTTTCTCACCACAAGCTCTACAGGAAGCTTTACATTGTGCTTTACAGTTTTTCCCGAAAGCATCCTCATCATACTGTTGACAGCAGTCACCGCCTTTTCCTCTACATTTTGTCTTATAGTAGTGAGTTCCGGATTGGAGTAACTTGAATAAGGAATATCGTCATATCCTGCAACAGATATATCATCCGGTACCCGCATACCGTTCTGATAAAGATGATTGATAAGCTGAAGAGCATAATTGTCGGAAACACAAAAAACAGCACTGTGCTTTTTTATCTCAGGCAGTATCCTGTTAAGTCCGTCCCGGATCTTCTCTTTGTTGATATCAATGATGTAATGACAGTCTTCTGTAAGCACGATACCACTCTCCATATAAGCCTGCCGGAATCCTCTCCATCTGTGGCGGTTTATTTCGAGATCACTGTCGTCTATCATGGCAGCATTCTTATGGCCAAGGCTCAGGAAATACTGCCCCATGATGTATCCACCGTTGAAATCGTCTATAAAAATCTGAACAAGCTTGTCATACTCATATTCAAATGAAGCATCTATGGTAACCACCGGCTTCGAAAACTGACTGCTGACCTCTATCATCATATCCTTAAGCTGGTTACAAAGTATGAGTCCATCCAGATTCCATCGTCTTGCATCCCTTAAGATGACATCCACCGACTGATCAAGCAGCATCAGTATGTATTTATCATTTTTTCTGAATTCTTTCTCGAGGTATGAAAACAAAACACCAAAGTAAGGATCAGCCATAATGTTTTTGCTTTCACCAAGGTTAAGAACCGCAACACCGATAAGTCCGGAACTCTTACTGACAAGTGAAAGTGCCGACTGATTGGAAATGTAACCGGACTCGGCTATGACAGCTTCTATCTTCTCTCTGACTTCTTTCGATACCTTTCCCTGTTTTCCGTGTATCACGTATGATACTGTAGCTGTGCTTACACCACACATCTCAGCGATATCTTTTATCCTGATCATCTCTAATTGTCACGTAATAAATGCTTACTCTTCGTTTACGTTTATGCCTTCGTCTTCGACATCATCTTCGTCATCATAGTCTTCTTCTGAATCGAAATCCTCATAGTACTCATCGTCATCAAAGAACTCTTCATCATCAGGTTCATCGTAAATCGATTCATAGTATCCGGCGGTCTCGAAACCATCATCCTCATGGTCTGACAGCATCCACTCCATCAGTTCAACGATCTTATCATGCTTACCGTCAAAACGATCATGAACATAGAAAAGAGAAAGGATATTTTCACTGAATTCCAGTCCCGGAATCTTGTTATGGAACATTTCAACTATATTCCATAAAGTAACAGAATCATCATAAACTATATCCATAAGAAGGACGTTAAGTTTATCAGGATTGTAGTAACAGTGGATCATATCTCCCACTGTATCTTCACCGAAAAGATCCATATAGATCTGCCTGATGGCTTTTGCATTAAGCTCCGAAGCATCATTCAGGTATGATTCCGGATCTTCCACCGCTATGCGGTAATGATCAAAGGTCTCATTTTTAAGCTCCAGAAACTCCAAAGTATCGGCTATAGCTGTCTGAACGGTCACATTATTCTGCTCCGCATAGGATTTAAGTATCTCTACATATTCATCGGGAAATTCCATCTTAACGCTCATTATAACTCCATTCCGCCGATCTGATCGGCTCTATACACTGCTGACACCTACTTAAGATTCTCAAGCTCTGCCATGAACATATCATAGTAATCGTCCTGTCCCTCCAGCTTAGGAGAATTTTCACCACCACCGTTTGTGGATCTCTTTATGGCCGCATAAAACTCTTCTCCATATGTCAGTATATCCATTTCATATATCTCATGGCCTTCTCTTCTTGCTATCTCACAGAAAGCCGCCAACGGATTCTTCTCATTTTGTGTGTTCAAAAGTTCTTTTCGAAATTCTCCATCCTTCAGCGCCTTTTGACGAAGGGCTGACATTACTGTCTCAACGTCCATTATTACTCCTCATGCTTTATAAAATATCTGGTAATTGCCGCTCCTATCAGTCCTCCAAGGGTTAATGTCACTGCCGCAAGAAATACCGGCTTTCTCACATCTACACGGGTTGGGATCTCAAACTCTCCTCCGTTTTTACAGATGAGTCCGATCTCTCCGTCTGCAATGAGATATGACTCCCCATAAAGCATTTCCTTATTGGTAACTGTGTCTTTTCTAATGTAGGCTCCGTCAGTCAGGCAATAAAATGCTCTGTTGGTACTGTCCGGATAGGTTATCTCCTCAAACAGCTTTTTCCCATCCAGCATGGCATCGATGGTCTGATCGTAATGGGGGATAACATTGGTATCCGTAAGCCCCAGGCCCTCAAGAAAACGTTTATAACCGGCATCCTTTGATTCGCCTTCAAGCTCCGGCTGTGCGTATACGATGTCTGCGCAGTTCATGGTACCGGCGCTTACTCCTATAACTATTCCCCTGAAGCCTTTGATCCACTCCTTAAGCTTTATCTTATGGAACCAGGCATTCTCCGTGGGGACATGACCTCCCGCAAGGATCACCACATCGTAGATTGCGAGTATCTCAACGATTTTTTCATCTCTTGCGTCCAGCACGTCTATGGAATCCATACTGAGCCCTGATTTATTGAAGGCATCAAGATAGGTCTGTGCCATGGCTGTATTCATCTCGGAATTTTTAGGATCCGAGGAAATGAGAAGACCTTTGCTGTGGTCCTTCCAGTCATTCTTAAGCCTGTCCACAAACTGATTTCTGTTATCAAGCTTTTCCGGTAACCCTGTACGGCGGTCAAAACCACCGGGGGTTGAAGTCATATATAAAATCATTTATTTCTCCTGCTGTTTTTTCGTTTTCATCTTCTATAAAGACTGATTTCCGCCAATCATCTCTTATGAATATATCTATTCTTCTTGAGACCGTTAACGTGTCAATGACTCTCTCATCCGTTCCTTTTATCTGCCTTTACCCTGCCATTATAAGCCTTC
>DOVL01000017.1 GCA_003520105.1 Lachnospiraceae bacterium
TAAACCATGATTCCGTCATCATGAAGAGCCTTGAAGCAGTTACCATAAAATTCCTTGGTGAAAAGCCCTGCTTCATGTCCGAGAGGATCAGTCGCATCATTTATGATGAGGTCATATTTATCCTTGCAGCGGCGAAGGAATCTGAGACCATCTTCATAATATATTCTTACACGAACATCCTCCAGACCGATAGCGTTATCCGGGAAGAACTTCCTGCAGACATCCACAAACATCTTGTCAGGCTCTGCAATATCAATAACCTCTATCTCTTTATAATGTGACAGTTCTCTGGCAACTCCTCCGTCGCCGCCACCGATTACAAGCACCCTCTTAACATCCGGATGAACCGCCATCGGCACATGAACTATCATTTCATCATATGTAAACTCCTCCTGCTCGGAGAAGATTACATTTCCGTTTGATGTAAGAAATTTACCAAACTCAGGAGAATCAAATACATCTATTCTTCTGAATTCACTGGTTCCGCTGTAGAGGTGCTGATCAACTCTGATCGACATCTTCACGTTCGATGTATGCATCTCCTCAAACCAGAATTCCATCTTGTTCTTAGCCATTTATCTACCTCACATAGCATTTCATATCACTGTTATCAGATATTTCATGCATAAATCATTTAACAAAACCATAACTCGGTAATTACTTAAGCACGCAGAGTTCTGAAATATCATCGCTCTCAGGTCCCTGCATAGAGCAGCCCTTTTCCTTAGCTGTCTTGATATATTCAATAATATCTCCCGTGATCATCTCACCCGGAGCAAGAATAGGAATTCCCGGTGGATAACACATAACTGATTCCGCGCATATTCTTCCGACTGTCTCCTCAAGCGGAAGCTTAACCTTCTCTGCGTAGAAGGCTTCCTGAGGTGTTGCCTTAACTATCGGAGTTATGTATTCTGCACTGAAGAAATTACCTTCAGGTTTAGCGTAAAGCCTTGCAATATCATTTAAAGCACCAACAAGTCTCTCAATATCCTGCAGCCTGTCACCAATTGAGATGTAAGCAAGAATATTTGACAGATCACCGAATTCCATCTGAATATCGTATTCCTCACGAAGGAGGTCATAAACCTCGATACCTGTAAGTCCGATACCACGTGTATTTATTACAAGCTTAGTCTCATCGAAATCATATATACTTCCGCCATTCTTAAGCTCGGAACCGAAGGCAAAATATCCTTCAATCTCATTAATCTCTTCTCTCGCATATGAAGCCATCTCGCATACCTTACCGAAGCTTTCCTCTCCGTGAAGAGCAAGGTTCCTACGGCTGATATCAAGACTTCCGAGAAGAAGGTATGAAGCGCTTGTTGTCTGCGTCAGATTGATGATGTTACTTACATAACCCTCGTTGATCTTGTCACCGATCAGAAGAAGGGAGCTCTGAGTAAGCGAACCGCCGGACTTATGCATACTTATCGCACACATATCAGCTCCTGCAGCCATACCGTTTAACGGAAGATTCTTTCCAAAATACAGGTGTGTTCCGTGAGCCTCATCAACCAGCGCAAGCATATTGTTTGCATGAGCCAGATTGACTATAGTCTGAAGATCTGAACAGATACCGTAATATGACGGATTATTTATAAGAATCGCCTTGGCATCAGGATTCTCGCTGATAGCCTTTTTAACATCATCTATTTCCATTCCGAGAGGAATACCCAGCTTGGTATCAACCTTCGGATCGATATAAACAGGAATCGCACCACAGAGAACAAGAGCATTTATCGCACTCTTATGTACGTTTCTAGGCATGATGATCTTGTCGCCCTGCTTGCAGGCGGTAAATACCATACTCTGAACCGCACTGGTTGTTCCTCCTACCATAAAAAAGGCATGAGCTGCGCCAAATGCATCTGCCGCAAGATCCTCTGCCTCTTTTATTACGGATACAGGATGACAGAGATTATCCAGCGGTTTCATGGAATTAACATCTATTTCAACGCAATTCTGACCAAGGAAATCAACGAGCTGCGGATTTCCTCTTCCCCTCTTATGACCGGGTACGTCAAAAGGTACAACCCTGAGTCTTCTGAACTTCTCAAGCGCTTCGTAAAGTGGCGCTTTATGCTGCATCTTTATATCCATTTATTTAATTTCTCCTGTTCAAATCATAGTACTTAAGAAAGTCTTGTACACGCAACTACTCAATTTGTTATTTTAACACAAATCATGTGTTAATTGAACAGAAATTTATTATATTTTACTAATATTTACCAGAATGTATTTCGCTGTTCATCGCTGCTGCATTTTGCCGCATCCATCGCAATTGCGATCATGATTGCCGGCAGATCATCTTCAGGATAATAAACGTCGATCACATAGGTGTCGCCCCAGCGGAATAACTCCTTATTTATCCGGACAACCATCCTGTCTCCTTCGAAAATATCATAATTCCACTCCATGAAATCACCTTCCAGATGCCAGCCGCGATAATCGATATCATAAACCGGCCTGAAGATAGAAAACCTCTGTTTGATGATTCCCTGCGAATAGCCATTTATACTAATCTCAAATTCTTTGAATATCCTGAATATCTTCTCCTGGATGATACCGATCTCCTCTCCGGTTGAGTTATCAAAAACCCTGATCCTGTGTCCCAGAGATAACCAATCAGCCTTGATAAAGAGTATCGGATTGCCTGCTTCATCATATACATAGTATGTATCCGTCCAGGAAAATACACGTTGTTTTATTAAGAATCTGCTCATATATTGTACCTCGAAATGTACCTATTGCTGTGATTTTTGTTTTGACTTTCAGCCGTTAAAGTCATATAATGTACTTAACGAAGTAGTCGGGCAGTGAATGGTACTCACCCAACCCGGCGATTAAAATGCTATAAGATTAGCCGTTCATC
>DOVL01000202.1 GCA_003520105.1 Lachnospiraceae bacterium
CATGCCAGAGAGAAGCAGCGAAAAGAAAGAGTTCAGAGGGCCTCTCATTCGGATATCTCAGATATTGACAGGTATGTGACAGATGTTTTGAGCTGGTCGCTTCCTGAGATGGAAGAATCAATCGGCATAGTTACAAAAGATCCGGACCGTGTGATGGGAATATTGAAAGTAAAGCCGAAAGACGTGTCCATGATAAACGCCATTGATAAGGATAGATATTTGTTCTCGGATGAGGAAATCGGCCGTATGAAACTGGAAATTCTCACGAGAGTGATTCGTCTTAAGAACAAGGAAGGAGACTGATATGGGACTGGATATTAAATACAAAGTAGTTGAAAAATATACAGTTACGGCAGAGCTTACGCAGCCGATGCATATCGGGTCTGCCGGAGGAAGTAAGGGAGAGATCCTTATACATCCTGTTGATGATGTGCCTTTCATTCAGGCATCGGGAATAGCCGGCGTCTTCAGGAGCTACTGCACGAAGTATTATTCCGAAGATATTGCGAAGAAGTTTTTTGGCGAGAGCAGAGTGTCTGACAAGGAAACATCATCTGCGGGACAGAAAAAGGTGTCGGAAAATGCTGATCAAGGTGTTGATAGTGATGTTCAAAGCCGGGCAGGCAGTCGGCTGAAAATCTCGGATGGCTATTTTCTGACTTCGGGAACAGTGGTTGACTTACAGGCAGAGGAAAAGGAAGCTGGCATTCAATCAGGAATCGGTCTTGAACTTCGCCCGCGGGTCGAAATTAATCCCGTGACAGGGAGCGCAGCTGCTTCCAGGATAAAAGGTAGTGGGAAAACGAGCGGACATAAGTTCGAGACGGAGTATATAGGAGCCGGGGCACTGTGCCGTTTTACAGTGTATGACATGAGCCCGGATGTTTCCGTAGACATAGATAATAAGAGCGAGGGACGGCGCCTCATGGAGTGCATCTTTGCCGCAATGAACTCTGAAGATATTCAGTTTGGGGGGCAAAAGAGCAACGGTTGCGGTTATATGAAGGTTGAATCGGTAAAGTTCAAAAGATTCGATCTGACAGACCGGAAACAATTACGTCTCTGGATAAATGAAGATAGTGTTATAGATAAGGATATGGAGACAATCACTGTCAGTGCACAGGGTCCTTCTGCATCTGCTTATCGAATTACTGTGACCGGGAAGACGGAGAACCGGTTGTTGGTGAAAGCTATAGCTGTTGAAAATAAAGACGGTAGTTCACCGGATGCCCGTAATATGCAGAACCATGCCGGCGAGTATATAGTTCCGGCAAGTTCATTCAAGGGTGCAGTCCGTGCCAGAACCGAGAAAGTGCTTAAGTATCTTGTGAAAGATAAGAGACTTGATGTTTCTGATATTCTGCAGGACAGTTTCGGGAGCAATATGGCGCGTGATACAAATACGCTTGGAAATCTTCGCTTTTTCGACACGATCGTCCGGGATGTGTGGGACGATGCCCGGGAAAAGCAAAAAGAAAAGAGTGATGTAAAGAGTGGCATGAAGGGTGAAGCCGCCACGGATTTAGCGCGTAGGGCTTCAGTGGATCATAAGATTCATATTGATAAGTTTACCGGCGGCGTTATGAACAAAGCACTGGTGACGGAGAATACCATAGGCGGAGAGATCACGTTCAGAATCAATATCCTGAATATGAAGGCACCTGATAAAACGTGTGCGATTCTTCTGATGGTTCTCAGAGATCTGGCAAACGGCCAGTTTAATATCGGCAGCGGATATGCAAGCGGTAAGGGCTTCATTGATGTGCATACAATCACGGTGGATGCCGGTCAGGAAGAAGCTGTACTGGATTTTGAAAACGGTACAGTAACAGATGAGCATGCGATAATCCGTCGTTGTATGGATTCGCTGAAAAGGAAGGAGGCTGTCTGATGGAAGAAATCATTATGCTGATTGAGTTTGGTCAGGCGAAGGCTATAGCAGAAAAGTGCGCGTATGCTCTTTTGTATAAGATTGAAAGTATCGATCTGGTCAAGATATCAGATGATGTCAATATCGATGATCTTCTTGGCGAGTGCTATGAGGCCAGATTCTTTGATGAAGAACGCGAAGTGCGATTATTGCGTGATGACGATGATGCAGAGATGACGGGAAAATTCGAAGCTGCTGTGCTTGAAGAGGCAGGTGTCGGGTCATGCATCAGGCAGGATAAGAAGTATGTTCTTGCAAATAGATATAAAGGCAGCGGAAAAGCTGTCATTATCAGACAGTATCTTCTTCCGGATGATGATGGACAGATGTGCGTAGTGGCGACAAGGCTTGTCGGAATTGAGGTGTGACAGATGGAAAAGAATAATGGAAATGGAAATACCAATGCCGGATCATCTTATGTCGGGGCTCCTTACAATTTTGTTCCGTTTGCAAAAGAACCGTACGCACTGAACGGGGATAGTCAGGTACCGCATGATGTACTTGATACGGAGAGATTTGATGGTGAAATACGTTATCGGGTGACAGCGAAGACTCCGATTTTTGTAAGCGACGGATTTAAAGATAAAGATGGGAAAGTAAAAGCTGATTTTGCAAGAAATCAGTATGGCGAGTATGCGATTCCGGGCAATACAATGAGGGGACTTGTCAGAAATAATCTTCAGATTCTCAGTGAATCAAGCTTTAATGAGGATGTGGATGACTACAGAATGATGTTCCGGGAGGTTGCCGGTGGAGCAGATCGTGTTGACAAGGATCGTTATGAAACGATTCTTGGAGTAGATAGAAAGAAGCTTGGAGAAGGCAAGTGGGTCAGTATTCTTAAATGGGTAGAAGCTGGGTACATCGTAAAGGAAAAAGGAAAGTATTATATTTACGGAACTGTAAACGATACGGAGAGATCATCTGATGGTGATGATAAGCTTAATTATTACATTATCAGTGAAAGGAACATTATTAATCAGTATGTAGACAACGGGCATAAATATGATGATTTCAGCTTTTTCTTTGATAATCCGGAAAAATATCTTCAGCACAAGCCATTGAGGAAATTCAAAAAGATTGGAGAAGGTAAAGGCGCAAAGTATGTAAATGATGAAAATACCGAATATGTTCCTTATATTGCTCCGGTTCTATATAAGATTTCAAGAGGAAGAGTAATCTCCGTTAAGGATCCTGATGGGGTTACTGAGACCGATTATCTGAAAGGATATGTTCTTTCTTCCGGACCAATGAAGAATAAAAAGGTAATCTATATCATTCCGGAAATTAACCGAGAAGGGAAATGTATTGATATTCAGGCGACAGACAAGAATGCAATTAAAACTTTCCAAATTGATTATGAAAAGAGAAAGAAGGGACTTAAACCTGTCAAGGCATATAAAGACAAGGAAGCGAAAGATGCTTTGATGCAAAAATTTTATGATCTGCCTGATGAAGGTCAGATGAAACCGGTTTTTTTTATCGAACGTAACGGTCTGTATTTCGGTTATACACCTCGGCTGAGGTTATTCAATGATCATTTTGTAAAAGACGGGATGAATGATGGCCAGAAGAGATATATATTTGATTATTCCAAATCTTTGTTCGGTTACAGCAACAATAAAGACAGCTATAAAAGCAGAGTGTCTTTCTCAGATGCAGTCATAACAAAAGAAGGGACTAAACCCCGCCAGAGAACCGGTGTGATACTTGCGGAGCCAAAGCCGTCAAGCTTTGCGGATTATCTTGTTCAGGATGGCAAAACTATTAAATATACCTATAATTCTGATAACTTCGAACTTCGCGGCGTAAAACAGTATTGGTTGCATAATAAGACTGTGATTCCACTGTCAAGTGATAAGGAAGCAGTAAAAACCACACTTTTTCCGTTGAGTGACGGAACGGAATTTGAGGGCGTTATCAGATTCAGCAATCTTGATAAGTTGGAACTGGGACTCTTGCTCTGGAGTATTCGTCTCGAGGAAAATTCTTATGTCAATATCGGTCAGGGAAAAGCATACGGCTACGGAGTATCAAAAGTCGATCTTCTGTCAGTCAAAAAATATGACAGAGAGAAGGCGTATGATATCGAAGGTGCATTTGTCCTAAATCCTTATGATGAGACAAGCCTGAATGCTGATGAACTGATCGGTGGTTATAAGGAGGCTTTGCAGAAGCGTCTGGGTACTAGATTTGATACCGATCCTTCCATTAGTTCATTTATGCTCATGAAGAATTCAGCAGTTATACCGCATGAGAGTCTTACTGAATATATGAGCGTGAACGATGGGGATTACAAAAAACGTACTGCGCTTAAGGATGTGCAAGCTATCGTAGCTGAATCGAGACAGATAAGAGATGGAGTGATAAAGCCGGTTCAGCGCCATGTACAGGCAACGAGTTCTCAGGATAAGGGTGGATCGTTTCAAAGAAGAAATGGAAATCAGGGAAGTTCCGACCGGAGAGAAAACGGAAATAGGAGTGCTGGCGGAAACCGGAGAGGTGACGAAAACCTCCGGAGAATATGCGAAGCTTTCGATATAAAGGAAGGCAAAGTGAAGTACCTGAATCAGGAAAAAGGATTTGGTTTTATCAAGATACCGGGTGAAACTAAGGATGTTTATTTCAGAATCAGCACATTTTCCGTTGATGAACAGGACCGCCTTTCATATGGTAAGAAGGTCAGGGTGAGCATCCGGCCTGGCAAGAAGGGTCCGGAGGCGGTGAGCTGTGAGCTGATTTAGAAGCTTCTATGTGATCTGTAATAAAAATGTATCATATATTGAGTTTAGAATGGCGGTTATCTATTGCGGATAACAATTAAAGTACACCGCTCCCCGTGAATTATGGTAGAATATATATAACAAAATGCACATTGAAAAAGGATTTATAATCTGTTGCTTAGTAAAGCACTGTAGAATCAGGCTGTGCAGAGCGCCGGACGAGGTTCCGGGTTTTGCATGAAGTTCGATTCGACCGGATAGTTGAATGAGTGTTACCGGGCTGCAAGGCAGCCCGGATGCATTTAACCATAAGGAGTCAGTGTTCAGAACCGTAACCATAGCGGAAAAGAAGGGGAAGCGTGCAAGGAGTAGTCTGCACATTTTTAGAAAAGAGACGAAAATTATTACAAAAGTGTTAAAAACCCAAAAACATGCCCTTTGTCAGAATTGCCTGATAAATACCTGCAAAATCGAGGCTGGGGGCCGCATAAAATCAAGCAATTTTGGGGGTGAGGGTAGAAATGGGTGTCCCGAT
>DOVL01000138.1 GCA_003520105.1 Lachnospiraceae bacterium
AAGAGAGCAGCTCAGGATGCTGAGGAAGAAGAGAAGGAAGAGTCTTCAATCGATCCTGTTACAGGTGAGAAGATTGCTGTTGATGAAGGTCCGAAGCTTCCGGCTTGTCTCGATAAGTATTTAAAGCTTGCTAAGACAGGTGATGACATAAGAGTAGCAATCAGTTCTATTCAGGCACATCCTGAAACATCTAAGAACCTTGTTATTCTCGGACACAATGGATTCGGTACCGTAAGAGTCGGCGAAGATCTTGCTCGAAGCTACTATGAACTCGGATTCGTCAAGTCAGACAAGATTGCTAAGATCAAGGCTAAGCAGCTTAACAAGATCGGTCTTGAGAAGCTGAAGGATCTTAAGGGCGGATGCCTTATCATCGAGAACTCAGGTCTTGTTTCACCTCAGAAGCTTGTTGAAGTTATCAAGAACTCTGCTGCAGATGTTAACGATTATATAGTTGTTCTTACAGGTGAGATCGATTCCCTCGCAAGATTCTTCGAGCAGAATCAGGAGATCGTCGATGAATTCGTTTATCTTATCGATATTCACAAGATCAAGGAAAGAGGAATGTCTATCATCGCAAGAGGCTACGTTAAGGAGAAAGGCTACAAGGCTGACAAGACTATTCTTGACAGATTCAAAGCTTCTCTCGGCAGTATGGAAGTCGGAAATATCGACAGATTCCTTGAGTACATCGATAATGTAATGAAGAAGTGTGATGACAGAGAGCATTCTAACGGTGAAACCGGCAAGAAGGTCATTACTACAGAGGATTTTTAATTAAAAACTGATTTGGAGAAATTATTAAACCGGTTCGTTGAGTATATATTTAATTACCTGCGAACCGGTTTTTTACACTGATCAACATGATTGTTGACGGGCACATGATTGTTGGATAATAGAATAACACGGAGTACATATAGAGCAATCAGTGGTCATTTTTGAAAAGGAGACGACTAAAATGGGTGATATAAGTGACATCATCAGGAGGAGTTTTAAATCGAATGATGATAAGAGAGATGAAGGGCTTGTTACGCCGGACGATATTGTAAGATATGATGATATCTGCTACGGAACGGACAGAGTATGGCAGGTTCTTGACATATATCTTCCGAAGGCTTTTGCCGAAAGCAGAGTGAAGAAGGATGCGAAGACAGATCTGTTTGATTCAGAGATCCAGGAGATCGAGAAGAGGGAGAAACTACCGGTGATTCTGAATGTGCACGGTGGTGCATGGGTTTACGGTACCAAGGAAACCTATCAGTTTTATTGCATGAGCCTGGCACAGAAGGGCTTTGCTGTTGTGAATTTTACCTACAGACTTGCATCGGATTTTAAATTTCCGTCTATGATTGAAGACACAAATCTCGTGATGCATTATGTATTCGAGAACAGCGATAAATTTGGCTTTGATCTGGACAGATTATATGCTGTCGGTGATTCGGCGGGCGCGCATCTGCTTTCGATTTATGCTGCAATGGCAGTAAATCCTGAATATGCCGCAAAGTTTGAGATGAAATACGGTGACCGTTATAACCTGAAGCTTCCGGAGAACCTTAAGTTCCGAGCTCTTGCTCTTAACTGTGGCAAATATAATTTCGAGCAGGATAACAGGATCACAGAGAGCGGTGATGCGGCGATACTTGATGTTCTTCTTGAGGATCACGGAGTACCTGCGGAAATGGAACTCATGAACGTTTATTATGCGGTTGATGAGAACTTCCCGACCTGCTTTGTTATGACAGCTTCAGACGATGTGCTGAAGGATCAGTCGGTACACCTCGCTGGCAGGCTGGCTGAGAAGAAGGTGCCTTTCACCATGAAGGTTTACGGCTCTGCAGAGAAGCCGCTCTATCATGTATTTCACTGTGATATTAGGTCAGAGGACGGAGTGAAGTGTAATGATGATGAGTGTAGGTTCTTCTCTGAGATATAAAGTACGAAAGGGTTTATGATCCTTCATTGACAGAATTGAGTTGAGAATGAAGATGATATGTACCGGGATTATCAGTGCTATATTCTGATTCCCAATAAATATAATAAAAATTAATAAAACACAGGAGGTAGTATTATGGCGTGTTTTTTAGTATCGGCAGCTGAGGCAGTAGGTGTAACGGTTGCAAAAAAGGTTGAAGACAAGAAGAATGAGAAGCATCCGGAGAGAGTAGCGGAGCTGGAGAGTTCTGGACGCATACCTTTCTCAAGGAAACTGGGATGGCTTATGAAGATGCTCTGGGGAGGTGCATTTCTCCTTCTGATCGAGCATGTATGGCACGGCGAGGTTGTGCCGTGGTTCCCATTCCTGACCGCAATGAAAAATAAAGAGGACACGAAGGAGATGCTGAAGGAGATGGGCACGATCGGCGTTACAATGGCTCTTCTCGTAACATCTGTATGGCTTGTAATGCTTATAGTTGCTCACTTTATGGAGAAGAAGGGTACAGGCTTCCTCTATAAGAAGCCGGGCAAGCTTCATCTTTCAGTTCTTTTCATGGCGATCCTCGGAGCTGATCTTATGTGGTTTGTTGACTGCATTTCTTCAGTTATGGAAGGTGAGAAGTTCTATGAGTTTACAGGCGATAATATGCTTCTCGGAGCAGTTGTTTTAGTAGGAGCAGTTGTATATTGGGGCGCTTACCTCTTCGTCAGGAAGCTTGCCGACAAGAAGCAGTAATATACGATAATACATGATCATACAATGTATGGTTATAATGATTTGGGACTAAGATTTTTATCAAAATACTTGAATGAATAAACAGAATAGGAGATTGACTTAAAAAATGGACAGGATTTATTTCATAGTAGGCAGCCAGGATCTGTATGGTGATGAATGCCTCAGGCAGGTTGCTGAAGACAGCAGACAGATGGCAGAGTATATCGGAGAGAAGCTTGCAGGAAGGGCAGAGGTTGTACTTCTTCCGACAGTTGAGAACAGTGACATATGCATCGCAAATATGCGTAAGGCAAGCTGCGATGATGATTGTGTGGGCGTGATCACATGGATGCACACCTTTTCACCGGCTAAAATGTGGATCAAGGGCCTTCAGGAGCTCCGTAAGCCACTGTTACACCTTCATACACAGTTCAATGAGAGACTGCCGTATGACAAGATAGATATGGATTTTATGAACCTTAATCAGTCCGCTCACGGTGACAGAGAGTATGGTTTCATCCTTGCACGTATGAACATCGCTCACGAGGTTGCGGCGGGTTATTATAAGGACGAGAAGGTTATCCGGAAGATATCCGCTTTCTGTGATACAGCCAGAGCTATAGCTTATTCAAAGAAGCTTAAGGTTGCAACCTTCGGAAATAATATGCGTGAGGTTGCTGTAACTGACGGTGACCGTGTTGAAACTCAGATCCGTTATGGCTGGGAGACCAACTACTATGGAATCGGTGATCTTGTCAAGCTGATCGATGCTGTAACTGAAGCAGAGATCGATGCCAAGATGGATGAATACACTTCAAAATATGACATGGATACCGACAAGGTAGATTCAGTCAGAGAGCAGGCAAAATACGAGGTTGCTCTCGAGAAGTTTATCGACAAGAACAAGATCGGTGCATTTACCGATACCTTCCAGGATCTGCACAATATGAAGCAGCTTCCGGGCATCGCAGCACAGAACCTTATGGCCAAGGGCATCGGCTTCGGACCGGAAGGTGATTACAAGATAAGCGCACTATCTGCAGTTCTTATGAGAATGGCTGAGGGAAGAGATGGTGCAACAGGCTTTATCGAGGATTATACCTACGACCTTCCTTCGGGAGCAGAGCTTGAACTTGCTTCACATATGCTTGAGGTTCCGGTTACTTTTGCGGCAACCAAGCCGAAGATTCAGGTTCATCCGCTTGGAATAGGCGGTAAGGAAGATCCTGCAAGACTTGTATTTGACGGTGTTACAGGTGATGGTATTCAGGTAACTCTGGTTGATATGGGCGACCGTTTCCGCATAATCTGTGCTGATATCGAGCTTGTTAAACAGCCTGAACCTATGCCTTATCTTCCGGTGGCGAGGATCATGTATCGACATAAGCCGGATTTCGCGATCGGTACTGCGGCATGGTGTTATGCCGGCGGTGCACATCATTCGGTAGTTTCTACAGCGCTTACAAGGGCTGATATCGCAATGTTTGCGAGACTTACGGGCACAGAGCTCATTACGATCGGTGACGATACAACAGAGGCTGATCTGCAGAAGTTTTTTATGAAATAATACGCTGTTCATGACAGCTGTCTGTGGGCAGTGAATTGATTTTATCTTAAAACAGGATGGTGATTAATCATGATCAATAACTGGATAATTGATGAATTAAAAAGAAGAGTATATGAGGCAAATATGCTTCTTCCGAGATATAGCCTTATTACATTTACCTGGGGAAATGCAAGTGAGATCGACAGAAACAGCGGACTTGTAGCGATCAAACCGAGCGGCGTTGATTACGACAAGATGAAACCAAATGACATGGTTATCGTTGATCTTGACGGAAGACTTATTGACGGAATGTACAATCCTTCTACGGATACACCGACTCATCTCGAGATATACAAGGCGTTTCCTGAGGTTAACGGCGTGGTTCATACGCATTCTTCGTATGCTACTTCATGGGCTCAGGCAGGAAAGGATATTCCTTGCTATGGAACGACTCATGCGGATTATTTCTATGGACCAATCCCATGCATCAGAAATCTTACCGCTGAGGAGATTGAAGCGGGATACGAGAGAAATACAGGTGTCTCTATAATCGAGAGATTCAAAGAGGATAATATCAATCCGCTTTATGTTCCGGGCTGTGTATGCAAGAATCACGGACCTTTTACCTGGGGAAGAAATGCATATGAGGCAGTTCACAATGCAGTTGTTGTTGAAGAGGTTGCCAAGATGGCTATATTAACCAGACAGATCAATCCTGAAGCCGGTGAAACGCCTCAGTATATGCAGGACAAGCACTTTATGAGAAAGCACGGTCCGAATGCATATTACGGTCAGAGACCTATGTAATATGGGCTGAAACTTGTAATACAGACAGAAGTGTTTTTCGCAGGGGGGATATGCAACTCGTCCGGAGATGTATAACACAAAATTAGTTTTTTGTGGTGAATCTCTGTAATTTGTGCAAGATGGAGAATATGATGCAATATAGAAAAGATAAATACGGAAACGATATATCGGTGCTCGGCTTCGGCTGCATGAGATTTACCAAGAAGGGTAACTCTATTGATCTGGATAAGGCTGAGAAGGAGATCATGGCTGCATATAACGCAGGCGTTAATTACTATGACACAGCCTACATCTATCCGGGCAGTGAGGTTGCCATCGGTGAGATATTTGCGCGTAACAATATAAGAGATAAGATCAAAATCGCAACCAAGCTGCCGCAGTATATGATCGCCAGCAGTAAGGCTGTTGATAAATATTTTGACGAGCAGCTCTCAAGGCTGAAGACAGATTATATCGATTATTATCTGATGCATATGCTTACGGATATAGGTATGTGGGAGAAGCTCAAGGCTGTCGGCATACTTGACTGGATAGATAGAAAGAAGAAGTCCGGAGCGATAATAAATATAGGCTTTTCCTATCACGGAAATACAGACAATTTCCTGAAGATACTTGATGACTATGACTGGGATTTCTGCCAGAT
>DOVL01000150.1 GCA_003520105.1 Lachnospiraceae bacterium
TCTCCGGCATCTTGAACTCACGAAGTGTATAATTCATCGCGATCCACAGATCTTCGAGTGTATATAAAAGTGTTCCATCTAAATCAAATATTATTGCTTTTTTCAAGATAATTCTCTCCTATAAATCATCTGCAAACCCTGCACAATTCTTGATTCACTTCGTCTTAGCAAGAATCTGCACTGCAGATAGTTACTTATCATTGATAATAAACCCATCCGCTCTGACATTAACTGCGAGCTCGAGGCGGTTTCTGAAGCCGGTACGATGAAGCATATTTTCAATATGCATCTTAACAGTTCGTGGACTGATGTTCAGTTTCTCGGCGATCTCCGGGTTCTCGTAGCCATCCACAAGAAGTCTCAGAACATCCAGCTCCCTCGGGGTAAAGTCAGTGCTGTCCATTTCACCGAGCGTGAGCACCGGTGTTGAATCCGGGTAAATACTCTCTCCGTCCGCTGTTCTGTCAAGAAGTGTCAGAAGCGGTATCTCTTCAACCTCCTTGTACCAGAAGCTGTCGACCTTGTTCTCCCTGGCCTTACTTATAAAGGAATGCTCCGGCATCGATGTCATAAGCACAACCTTGGTCTCCGGATGCAGCTCCTTGATTATTCCGGCAGCCTCGATACCATTGTAATCGCCCTTCAGCATAACTATATCCATTATGATCATATCCACAGGGTTTTTACTGCAGAAAAGTACCGCCTGTTCCGCTGTAGGAAAGGAGCCGACAAGCTCGTACCTCTCACTGTCATTTATAATGTTTTCACAAGCGACTCTCGATAACCTCGAGTCATCTGCTATAACGACCTTCATCTTATAATCTCCTCATATTTCTGATTCATACCGACCATCAAATACCGAATGTCCTGATCCGTTCATACATAATATCTTCTCATTACCAACATACTATATCGGATATACTCATCTATCAAAATAATAACTATGTATCATATTAATCATGATCTATACGTTTATTAAAATCATATATATCATTCCGGTTCAACAGGTATCTCCAGCCTCATCGAGAATCTTGGCTCATGCGAGAGAACGAGACTTCCTCCGGTCTGCTCAACCATACGTCTCAGGTTACCGATTCCGCCGCCCTCTCTGATCTCCTCCTTCGGAGCGTCACCGTCATTCTCAAATACTATAACATATTTGTCCCCCTCCATGCTATAGGAAGCGTAAACTGTATGTCCGTGAGCATGCCTAAGGGTATTGTTAACTTGAACCTTGATTGCTGTTTCGAGAATATCCTTAAGCAGCGCATTTTCCGGCAGCTGACCGTCAGTGATAACCTTAACGCCCAGCCTCTCGGCATCCTCCACAGCTGAGCTGTATGTGCTCTGCCATATCTCCGGACCGGCCTCTTCAAACAGCCTGTTGTTATTGTGCCACATTGTAAGCAGCTTCTTTCTGTCAATATCGGCCTTACCTGCCAGATAACTCTTGCTGTACAGAAGCAGATTTCCGAACTCGTTGTGGATCTTAATCTTGGCGGCAAGAACCTCCCTCTCCGCCGTAATCCTTGTGATACTCTTATTAAGTGTACGAAGTCTCTCATTTATCCATCTTGCCTCCGTACTCTTCTCCTTAAGCTCCTCGTTAAGCCTGTATTCCTCGGTTATGTTATTACCGATCAGCTCATATATCTTATTTTTCTCAACCGTCATCTCACGGAGTGAAAAGCTGAATATCCTTCCGTCCGGCAGCTGATAGATCGGATCATTCCCGGCAATTATACATCCGTCCCTCTCACCGTATTTCAGACTGAGCCAAAACCTTCCCGCATCGGAAAGCTCCTCGCCGCAGAGTTCATGAACTATCTTCTCCATCTCCTTATTGGTCATCCTCGGAACGCCGGACTGTAAGAAGAAGCATAGCGCCGTCGGAAGGCTGTCAAAGCTTTCCTTGATTGAGAGACCTGAGATGTTATTTTTCTTCCATCGGTTAACCGCAAGGATCAGGTATAACGAATATGCCGTGAAGAAGCAGAGCGCCGCCAGAAGCCAGCTGATCGGAATGATATAAACAGACTCCCTTCCATCCAGAACTGCCTCGTCTATTCTGCCCAATATATTGTAAATATAGTAGAACGCCGCAACCACTGCCGCTGTGTGAAAGCTGTACAGGAAGCCTCTCTTCAGCTGAAGGCTTCTTGCCGTATTAAATACATAGATAAATACAAGCCCGGCAACCCAGAGCATAAGGAGTCTTCTTTCAAGTAATGATAGATCCGCGTATGTCATCTCGCCGTCACCTCCTCACTGCATTCAGCCTCAAGGAGTATTGTGACGATACCGTCTTCCCCCGATATATCTGTTTTTCTGAACAATCCTGTTATACTGTTTTTATCAACATCCTGCCCAGAACTGATTTCATTCCTATCACGATCCGCATCAATCGCTGCACTTTCTTGGTGATCGTATGATGCTATCCCATCCGCACTTATAATCCCGCTGATTTTATTTCTGCAACGATCGATGGCATCCGGACTATCTGCGTCCGCACTCATTTTGAACGTGATCTTCCCTCCATTACGCACATTAAGCATGATATTTTTAGCATGATCCATCACAGCCTCAGCAGCTTCCTGAAAAATATCATAAAGCCTGATGATAAGCTCCGACGGGAGCAACTTCTCCCTGATATCCTCCCCCGCGGTGTGAACTATGCAGTTTATTCCGTAAAGCCTGAGATATGACATCGATTCATTAATTGAAAGCAGCAGCTCATCGAGACAGATACTACTGTTCTCCGCTGCAAGGATCGTCAGATTTGAACGACGTTTGATGTATGAACCGATCACAAGGCTCTTCGAGAGATGCTTCTTAAACTCTTCCTCACTGTCGTACTCAGCAAAAAGCTCCTTATCTATCTTACGAAGCTTGGAATTGGAGAAATAAGCGATACTGTTATAAAGCCTGTTCTGTGCCTCATATCGGCTGCTCTCCTCCTTGGCAGAGTTTTCCTTCTCAATAAGTGTATTTTCTGCCTCGATAATCTCGACAGCATCAGAAAGCATGCCGTTCAGGCGGTAAATAGTCTCCAGATTCTCCATCCAGATAACCTTGCCGCCGGATATCTCCTTCTCACTTATACGAATACTTTCGCGATCAATATCGGAATCGTAATTAAGAGACTGATATCTGTATTCCTTATCCTTATCAACTACAGCCGCATTTATGTGGGAACGCCTGAACATCCCCTCATAGCCAGAGCAGGAAGGTATCATACCTATCTTGATGCCGCATTCAAACATCATAGCGATGGCGCCACAGAAAACCTCCTGATAGTTATATAACTTGACACCATTAATATCCGGTGCTCCGCCGCTTATATAATATATTGCAAGGAGTACAAGTCCGATCATCATCGGAAGAACCGGAAGATACCAGTATTTTCTGATGGCAGAGATGCTGCATTTACGGATCATGATCACGGCCGAAGCGAGCAGCTGGATAAAAATAAAGACCATCACAACATAATACAGCACTTCATATTCGGTCTCGTAATCTCCATTCTCATAATTTGAAAAAGTGTAAAGCTGCTTGTGAAGCTCATTTGTGGATACAATAAGCATCATGATGATATTTATGAAGATCACTGCCTTACAGAAGGTATCAAGCTTTTCATTCTCTGCAGTTCCGATCAAATACGATATAAGAAGAGCTCCACCCGCTATAAACAGCTCAATATCGATAGATATGTAGTAAACCGCCCTGTTTACCGTTGCCATATTGCCAAATACGGCATATTTGCACAGCCTGACTATGAAGAGCATAACCATCATCACGATCAGATAATTCATAAGGTGACGCAATCTCTTATGAGTGATCCTTCGTCCTACTGTGATGCCCCACCCGATAATAAGACATGGATAGAAGAAAGTCGGAGCATCCCAGAGATGGGTTATATCCGACGATAACAGCTGAAGCGACTCACCAACAACAAGAAGCAGAGCAAAGCATATTATGTATTTTTTTTGAATACTGGTCAATTTAGGCATAGCACCTGCTCCTTAGTTTATTTCACGTGAATTATATCATGTCATATAAACAAATCATAGTATTTATGGCAGAATAAAAGCGTCCGTAAGTATTACTACTCACAGACGCTGATGTTCTGTTATTAATGATCAACAAGTAATATACCTGCCTGTTCAAGGTATTTATATCAGACTCTCTTTACTCCCGGTACCGGACCATCCGGCTTACCGTTTGGATTCTGATTTGGATTAACCTTAAGTGTTTCCTCTCCCGGAAGCGGATAGAAGATTCCCCATGAACGTCTCAGCATATCGCAGAAGCCCATGGTATTTACGATATCCTTATGTGGACGTTCCGGAGTTTCAAGCTTTCCTGTGATGATTGCCTTACGAGCGGCAAGGAACTGATGCTCATAACCGGATATCTCCATCTCAGAAACAGTTGCTCGCTCCGCAAGCTGATTCTTTCTGTTGTAGATCCTTACCTCGTTTGGATAGTTAACTGTATCTATCTCAATACGTCCCTCTGTTCCGTAAACAATACACATATTTTCTGAATCATACATCATTGATGAGAAGACTGTAGCAGCCTTACCGGCCTGGAAATTAAGCTGAACCGTATCAACGGCGTCAACACCGGTTGTAAGTCTGACGCAGGAAGATGATGCGGCTACCGGCATCTGACCCATAAGGGCAAATACCATTACCAGCGGATATACACCGATATCCAGAAGAGCACCGCCTGCATATTC
>DOVL01000023.1:0-4352 GCA_003520105.1 Lachnospiraceae bacterium
AATAAATAAGAAAGTATAGAGAGGATGTTTATGGATACCAGACGATTAAGAAAGAGAATTATAGTTCTTACCATGTGGTGTGTGGCACTGACGGTCATAATGATCGCCGAAGCAGTCGCTTTAGTGATATTGGGTAAGAAGCTGTATAGAGAAATGGGAGGCTGGGGCAGAACGCTCCATGTTGAGGACAGAGAGGAGCTCGCGCTCGGTGAATCGGAGCTTTCGGAAAGCGTCTTCAATAACTATATGATGTATCTGAAGCAAGCCTACATACTCTTCGGTGATTATCCGGAATGTGAATACTATAAAATCAGTGATAAGATCGCAAGAAATAATTATGATTTCGCAAACGATTTTGCATATGATGAAAAATCTTCATATCTTTATTATATGAGCGAAGGTAAGAAAGCGTCATCCGTTGCCATAGATGTTTCCGAGCATCAGGCTGAGATCGATTGGACCAAGGTCAGGGCATCCGGTGTAAATACAGCTATCATAAGAGTAGGTTTCAGAGGCTATGGCTATGACGGAACCCTCAATGCGGATACCATGTACACAACTCATATGGATGCAGCCAAGAAGGCCGGTATGAAGACAGCAGCGTATTTCTTTACAGAAGCGATCAATTATGACGAAGGAGTGGAAGAAGCTAATTATGCTCTGTCACTTATCAAAGGTCATGAGCCTTCTGAAAAGATAATCATTATCGATACAGAGTACATCTACAATGATGACGAAGCACGTGCAAATTATATCAGTAATGAGGACAGAACCGCAGCAATTAAGGGCTTCTGTGAGACTGTTAAGGCAGCAGGTTATACGCCGATGATATATGCAAGCTATAATTGGTTCATTGTAAATATGGATCTTGATCAGCTTGCGGATTATGAACTCTGGCTCGCCGATTATGATGAAAAGGAATATGTTGATTTCCCTTATGTCCTGGCAGGATGGCAGTATTCACCATACGGAAGTGTACCGGGCGTTGAGGGTGATGTCGATGTAAATGTATGGTTCAGATGATTGAAAATGCGGAAGTTTTTTATTGATTATTTGATCATAATTTGCTATACTACATTGGATTGCGAGATGAGGTTTTATCAGACAATCCCTACGAAAAAGGAAAGGAATAATAAAAATGAACGATATTCAGGTTTTTGAAACCTATGAATCGGAAGTAAGATCATACTGCCGTATTTTTTCGTCAGAGCTTGCAACAGCTAAGGGTTCTATTATAAAAGATGTTGATGGAAAGGAATTCATCGATTTCTTCTGCGGTGCCGGAGCACTTAATTATGGTCATAACAACCCTGAGATCAAAGCAAAGGTAATGGAGTATCTGGAGAATGACGGAATTCTTCATGCGCTTGATATGTATACCAAGCCAAAGTCAGATTTCATCAGATATTTTGAAGAGAATATACTTAAACCACGTGGACTTGATTATAAGATTCAGTTCCCTGGTCCTACAGGAACAAATGGAGTTGAGGCTGCACTCAAGCTCGCAAGAAAGGTTAAGAAGAGAAGTAACATCTGGTGCTTCATGGGATGCTTCCATGGAATGACTACAGGAGCTCTTTCACTCACAACAGAGCGTGAGGCAAGAGAGGGCGCAGGTATTCCACTTGAGAATGTAACTCATATTCCTGCACCATATATGTTCCCTGAACTTGATGTTCTTAAATATATGCAGACAATGATCGATGACGATCATTCAGGTATCGAATATCCTGCAGCACTCATAATGGAAACTGTTCAGGCAGAGGGCGGAATCAGAGTATTTTCAAATGAATTCCTCCGTGGTGTAAGAGAATTCTGCGATAAGAACGATATTCTTCTTATCATTGATGATGTTCAGGTAGGATGCGGACGTACAGGAACATTCTTCTCATTTGAAAGAGCAGGAATACAGCCTGACATCTTTGTACTCAGTAAATCGATCGGTGGTATCGGACTTCCGTTTGCCCTTACACTGTTCAAACCTGAGCTTGACATCTGGGCTCCTGGTGAGCATAACGGAACCTTCAGAGGAAACCAGCTTGCCATCGTTGCAGCTAAGGCAGCAGCAGAGTATTATAACAAATATGCTCTTGATGTTGAAACCATGAGAAAGAGCAAGATCATAGAGGATTATCTTAAGGCAGAGATCGAACCACTTAAGCCTGAGTTTGAGATTCGTGGTATCGGATTTATCTGGGGTATCGATGTTCATGATGAAGCTCTTGCTAAGAAGATTTCAGTTGAGGCATACAAGAAGGGCGTTATAATCGAGAGATCCGGCAGAAAGAACGAAGTTGTTAAGATTATGCCACCACTCGTTATCGATGACGAAACCCTCCTTAAGGGCCTTTCTATAATCAAGGATGTCGTCGCTTCGCTTGTGTAAATTAAATTATTGTTATACTACAAACGGCTCGGAATGTTTCCGAGCCGTTGTTTTATGATTGCTTTTCTGAATATATAGCTATAAAAATATGAGAAATTAATTAACGTATTTGCGAACGATCAGACTTGCATTCTGTCCTCCGAAACCGAAGGCATTACACATTGCTGTATTTACAACGCTCTTTCTGCTCTTGTTTGGAACAAAGTCAAGATCGCATTCAGGATCAGCTGTAATCTGATTAAGAGTAGGAGGAAGGATGTCTTCCTCAACTGCCTTTACACATGCGATAGTCTCTGTTACACCGCCCGCACCCATGAGATGTCCGGTTGCTCCCTTTGTGGAAGAAACAGCGAGCTTATATGCATGCTCTCCGAAGAGAGTCTTGATAGCTTTAACCTCTATAACATCACCCTTTGGAGTTGATGTACCGTGAGCGTTAATATAATCGATATCCTCTGGCTTAAGACCTGCTGTCTCAAGTGAGTGTTTCATACAGAAGATAGCACCGATTCCATCCGGATGAGGACTGGTTACATGGAAGCCGTCTGTACTGTTGGCATAGCCGATAAGCTCAGCGTGGATGTGTGCCTGTCTCTTCTTGGCAACTGATTCCTTCTCGAGGATGATAGCGCCGCCGCCTTCACCCATTACGAAGCCATTTCTGTCAGCGTCGAAAGGACGGCTTGCTGTTGCAGGATCATCGTTTCTCTGAGAGAGAGCGTGAGTACCTGAAAGACCGAGAATTGTGAGAGGACAGGTTGCTGCCTCACCGCCTACACAGATAACTGCATCTGCAAGATCTTCCTTAAGGAGCATTGCGCCCATTGAGATAGTATCAAGGCCTGATGAACATGCTGTTGAAACAGTAAAGCTTGGACCATGAAGTCCCTTGGCGATAGCAATCTGTGCTGCACCTATATTTCCGATTATCTTGGTGATAAAACGAGGGTTTGTCTTTGGATGCTCACCACTTGTGATACCTTCCTGAGTCTCGGATACATCTGTTATACCTGCAAATACGGTTCCGAATACGATACCGATCCTTTCAGGAGCGATAACAGGTTCCTCGGCAAGCGTATCGATGCCGGCATCGCGAAGTGCTTCATCGGCTGATACGAATCCGTACTGCATGAATGGTTCCATCTCTCTTGCAAGCTTCCTGTCCATATAATCAGCTGCGTTGAAATCCTTGACCATTGCAGCAATCTTAACAGGAAGGTCAGTTGTGTCGAAGCTTGTGATCTCAGCAACACCGGTGCGTCCTTCTACAAGAGCGTTCCAGTAAGCATCAACTCCGATTCCAATAGGAGTGACAGCTCCCATTCCGGTAATAACTATCTTGTCGTTATTCATTTTTTCCATTTTTGGTTTCTTCCTTATTCCAGTCGTTTTCTTTAATCTCAGCACGGCGTATCTTGCCGCTGGATGTCTTCGGCAAAGTCTTCACGAATTCGACGATCTTCGGTCTCTTGTATGAAGCCATATTTCCTCTGAGGAATTTCATTATTTCCTTCTTGAGTGAATCTGATGCATCAGTTCCGTCTGTAAGAACTATGGAAGCCTTGATTGCCTGGCCTCTGATCTTATCAGGAACCGACGTAACTGCGCACTCCAGAACATAAGGCAGCTTCATGATCTCGTTCTCTATTTCGAAAGGACCGACCCTGAATCCTGCAGACTTGATTATGTCGTCAACCCTACCAACATACCACAAATAATTATCTTTGTCCATATAAGCCGTATCGCCGGTGTGATAATAACCGTCATGCCATACGGAAGCAGTCTTCTCATCATCAAGGTAATAGCCCATGAAAAGACCATAAGGAATGCTGTCTGAAGTTTTGACAACGATCTCGCCGACCTCGCCTACTGCACATGGTGTTCCGTCAGGTTTCATGATGGAAATATCATACTGCGGACTTGCCTTGCCCATTGAACCAGGACGAGGCTCCATGCCCTGCAGAGT
>DOVL01000023.1:4426-5156 GCA_003520105.1 Lachnospiraceae bacterium
TCTCGGTCTGTCCGAAGCCTTCCATGATCTTAAGACCTGTAGCGTTGTAGAACTTGCTGTAGATCTCAGGATTAAGTGCTTCACCTGCAGTCGTAACATTCTTCAGAGAAGAAAGATTGTACGAAGACAGATCTGTGTGAACGAGAACTCTGTAAACCGTCGGTGGTGCACAGAAGGTGGTTATCTTATATTTTTCGAGCATTGCGAGAATCTCTTTCGCAAAGAACTCGTCATAATCATAGGTAAATATGGCTGCCTCGCAGAGCCACTGGCCATAAAGCTTGCCCCAGACTGCTTTGCCCCAGCCGGTATCACTGATGGCGAAATGTATACCATCCGGATCAACCTGATGCCAGTAACGTGCAGTTATATAATGTCCGAGAGGATAGTAGTAGTTGTGAGCTGCTATCTTCGGATAAGAGGTTGTTCCCGATGTGAAGAACATAAGCATAGGGTCGCTGCCGCATGCTGCATTTGCAGGACGCTTAAAATCCCTTGAGAAATATTTTATCTCCCTGTTGTAGCTGTTCCATCCTGACTTGACACCACCGACAAGAACCTTTGCCGATACTCCGTCATAGGAACGGAGAGCCTTGTCAATCTCTCTGGCAACATCTCCGTCGGCAGTACAGATAACTGCATTGATCTGGGCAGCGCGGAAACGGTATTCAAAATCCTTTCTTACCAGAAGGAAGGAAGCCGGTATGGCGATCGCACCGATCTTGTGAAG
>DOVL01000139.1 GCA_003520105.1 Lachnospiraceae bacterium
AGAACGAATACGGCTGGTGGCGTATCAAAACCGGAAGGGTTAATTTCGATTACACCGGTATAGCAAAGAATGAGTATGGCTGGTGGCGAATCAAGAATGGTAAGGTAGACTTCAGATGCAATACCGTTGAGAAGAATGAGCTCGGCTGGTGGAAGTGTAAGGACGGCAAGGTAGACTTCAGCTGTAATACCATTGAGAAGAATCAGAATGGCTGGTGGAAGTGTAAGGACGGCAAGGTAGATTTCAGCTTTAACGGAATCGCTTCAAACAGATACGGTCAGTGGTTCTGCCGTAACGGCAAGGTTGATTTCAAATATAATGGTCTCGTAAAGTATCGCAATAACTGGTGGTGCGTTAAATACGGAAAGATATATCTCAAAGAGACTGTAGCAAGAAACCAGTATGGATGGTGGTATTGCAGAAACGGTGTTGTAGATTATGATTTCAACGGCTGTGCACAGAATGAAAATGGCTGGTGGTATGTAAGAAATGGTAAGGTTGACTTTGGCGTGAACGACACGATCTACGGAAGAGTCAACGGAAGCTACGGATATTACAGAGTCCGTAACGGCAAGGTTTCATATTAAACGGTATCAGGTATGAAATAGCATATTGATCTAGAGGGTAGAAGATAGTTCCTTATATGTGTGGCAACATTCAATGCAAAAAGAACGGGATGTCGAAAGTGACATCCCGTTCTTTTGTGGTTTGCAGATAATGAGCTAAGTACCGGCATGCGCTGGAATACACGAATGTCGGCACGTTTTCAGGCAATAAAAAACCACCGGTCGTTCCGGTGGCCTTTTATTTATTAACTAAGCAATCTTATTTACAAGAAGATTAAGACGAGAAATCTTTCTTGCAGCTGTATTCTTGTGGTAGATACCCTTTGAAGCAGCCTTGTCGATAGCAGATGTAGCAACGATAAGAGCCTTAGCAGCCTCTTCCTTGTTACCAGCCTTAGCAGCAGCCTCAACCTTCTTAATGAGTGTCTTAACCTTAGACTTTGCAGCCTTATTTCTTTCTTCTCTCTTCTTTGCTACAAGAATTCTCTTCTTTGCTGACTTAATGTTTGCCACAGCACTTTACCTCCGGATTATTAATCGTCATATCTTGTGATATGATACGCACTCGACCGGTTATTTCCGGTCCACAACTATTATAGATATCTGTCATGTCACGATGAGGGTTTTATCATGAATGACGGTTTTGCATGTCGTAAGATTCATTCCACTTAGCCAAGACACGGTTCAGTATATAAAATATACCGGGCATATGGAATTCGTCCTGGTGCTTTTTTGCCGCGAACACCAAAACACGCAAATGATATATTAGCAAAAACAAGCAGAAACGTCAAGAGTAATCTTATTTTTTGTTCTTTTTCTTTGAGTCATGTTTTTTATCTGACTTATCCTTCTTGTCCTTAGCTTCGGTTTTATCGTTCTTGATCTCTTTATGATCCTTTTTATCTGTTTTTCCGGATTTATCGACCTTATCGGATTTGCCGGATTTCTTGTCAGATTTTTCAGGCTTATCATCCTTTACGCTGCTCTTATCGGTTTTCTTGGCTTTCTTCTCAGCATTGTCAGCCTTAGTATCTTTCTCATCCTTCTTGGACTTCTTGTCGTCCTTGTCGGATTTGGTAACAACCTTCGTAAGGATGCCGGTTAAACCGGTTCTTTCCTCAACCTGCTCAGGCTCCTTCTCATCTTCAGAAACAACAATCTCTTTGGTATTTAACGCGTCGATGTATCTCGAGTTGTAGTATTCCATGAGGGCGGCATATTCTTCGCTTGATTCGTTCATCATCTTGCCGTGAAGTGCATCAAGATCGTCATTTCTTGAAAGCCTCTTGATTATATGTTTTGAGATGTTCTTCGCGTGAAGAGTGATGCCTTGAATACTGTTCGCCAGATCATAGAGTGCAACGCCTCCGACAACTCCGCAGTCGCCGTCCTGAAGTCTTTCAACATGATGAGACTCGATGATGTCTTTAAGCTTGTTGATCGTCTTGGAAAGCGGCAGTATCTTGTATGCTTCGTTAATATTTTCACCGTCGGCAGCACCGAAGACCATTGAAAGCATTGAGGAGGTCGCGTCAGTCATGATATCGATCTCCTTCTGTCCCTTAGGTGAAAATACGATCTTGTTTTCGTAACATTCCTGCGCGTTATAGGCAATATTCATACTATAATCGCCGATTCTTTCGTAGTCACCGATCGAGTTCAGTATTGCAGTGAGCATATTTCGATTGTCAATCGTGAGACGTTTACGATTTATCTTCAGGACATAAGCCGAAAGCTCGGTTTCGCATCGGTCGATGAAGTTTTCGTTGTCCACCATGGCATTAAACTTGGACTTGTCAAATTCCTTGAAGAGTCCGATAGCGCTTTCATAGTTCTCACGAATCTTCTCACCCATGGAAGTCATGACTACCTTGCACTGATTAAGGGCGATACCCGGAGTTTTGAGAAGCATATCATCAAGCTTCCTGAGCTCTTCATCACCATAAGCTTCATCGCTGTCTCTGAGAATCTTTCCTGTAAGAGTAGCCATCTTGTTAGAGAATGGCAGAAGCACAAGGCTTATGATAAGGTTGAAGCCCAGGTGGATATTTGCGATATCACCTCTGTTGGCTGTCTTTGAGAAAACAGGTATGCCTACAGTGTAGTAGATAGCATATATTATGGTTGAAAATACAATCGCTCCGACTAGATTGAAGAGAAGATAGCTGAGAGCTACTCTCTTTGCTTTCTTATTTGCGCCTATTGAACCGATAATTATGGTGAAACATTTACCGATGTTCTGGCCGATGATGATCGGAACCGCAACTCCGAATGTGACGCTTCCTGTAGCTGAAAGCGCCTGTAATATACCAACTGACGCACTTGAACTCTGGATGATCGCAGTGAGAAGAAGGCCTGTCAGAATTCCTATGAAAGGATTGCTGAAAGAGGTGAAGAAGCTCTGGAACTTCTCTGATTCCTTAAGAGGTTCAAAGGTTGCTTCCATAAGGGTCATTCCATAGAAGAGTGTTCCCAGACCAACCATGATACCTGCGACATCTTTAAGGCGCTGCTTTTTTGTGAAAAGATAAATGATCGCTCCGAAAGCCAGCAGTATATTTGCAAATGAAGATGGCTTTAAAAGCTGCAGGAAGAGGCTTCCCGAACCTAGATCTCCGAGTCGGAGTATCTGTGCGGTTACGGTACTTCCGACATTTGCTCCAAATACAACCGGTATGGCCTGAACAAGTGTCATGATGCCGGCATTGACGAAACCGATCAGCATGATGGTTGTTGCGGCCGAACTCTGAATGATGCCGGTAACGCCGAGACCGAGACCCCAGCCCTTTATGGCGCCTACGCCTTTTTTCTTACTTGTGGTAAATTTACCAAGAATCTTCTCGAGACCTGAACCGGCAAGCTTCTCGAGAGATGAGCCCATGAGGCTCATTCCAAACAAAAACAGTCCGATACCTCCGAAGAGGTTTAACACATTTAGCATAAATCTCCTTGTTGTTAATTTAAATATTGCGTACTATATGTGACTATATGATTATCAGGGCAGATATTCTGAATTAGCAATATATCACAGTTAATATAGCTGCGTATATCTGTAAATCAGTCTTGCTATCAACCCTTCGTTTTTTTCAGACATAAATGTAATATAAGCATCTCGACAGCGTTCTTATCAGTCAGTCTGCCTGCCTTGATGTCAAGTTCGGCATCCGCACATTTTTCAGAAGCGGAGAGCAGTTCTTTCATGGTGAAGCTGTTCGCCTGCTTAAGAGTATCTTTCAGGTAGAAAGGATGGATACCGGTGTATTTGGCCATGACAGAGTTCTCTTCCTTATCCTTCTGCATGACCTTCAGCTGTGAGAGCTGCATGAAACGCTTTCTTATAAGAGCCAAAGTCTGCATCGGAGGCGTTTTAAGCTGCTCAAGATCGCTGTAGAGAAGAAGAGCCTTCTCGCTGTCATGAGCTGCTATGGCATCCAGCATGGCAAAAACTTTGTTCTCTGCTTCATTTTCGCAGACCAGATCAACGTCGATGGCGGTAATACTGCCTTTATCGGCTGCATAGGCGCGAAGCTTTGCTGCTTCATTTGAGAGGCGGTTCATATCCTGCCCGACGGCATTGATCAGAGCAAATACAGCCTTGTCCTCAACGGTCGCACCATCCTCGGAAAGAGCCTTTTTAACCCAGGCATTGAGCATTGATGAGTCCGGGGCTTCAAACTTGGCTACGGTACCTATCTTAGATACTGCTTTGTAAATCCTGGTTCTGGCATCAACCTCGGACTCCACGAAGATGAGTCTGGTCGTATCGGGTATATTTTCCAGTGCATTGATAAAGTTGTCGATCAGTTCCTCCGGAACCTTCTTCAACAGGCCTGTACCTTCGGCAAGAATGGTTCTGTGATCTGAGAAGAAAGGCATCGTATTTATTGCTTCGATGAGCTGGACGGCATTCACCTTATCACCTGCAAATACATTATAATTCATTGTATCGCCGGGCGTAACAAGTGCCTCCAGCAGGGCGTGCTTATACTGAGAGATAAGGTATCCCTCAGTACCTGTCAGAACATAAAGCCTGCTGAAGCTGCCGTTCTTTATATGATCATTTATCGTATTTACCGCCACTAAGGTCGGATTTTCTTTCTTCCCCGCCATTGTAACCCTCCGGGTACCAACAAAAATGTTATTTATCGCTTCCGTAGATTTTTCTTATAATTTTTATCTTCGATAACAGTATTGTTATAGGGATTATCCATAGGAACTTTAAGGCTATTCTGAATCTAAGATATTGAGGTTCGGTAATGTCCGGCCCAACAAGACTGATCGCCAGCCTGTACCAGTAGAACGCATTTAGTTCTATGATATGAGCTGTCAGGAAGTATATACTGTGTTTTCCCAGATATGCAAATCCTTTTCCTATAATATGTATTTTGTCATCGATTATTCGGGATATGACTATTAAAACATAACAGCCGCACAGACTTGCCATTATGTCGATAAAGCCTTTACCATAATCACACTGTACGATCCAGAAGGATTGAAAATTATCTATGAAAGATAACTCCA
>DOVL01000243.1 GCA_003520105.1 Lachnospiraceae bacterium
AAATGTCATTCAGCAGAAGGCAAAGAGATGGAATGACAATGGTACCGTTGATAAATTCGACGTTCCTGATTATTCTCAGGAAAACCTTTCTATCTGCCGTGAAGCTCTTCTCGAGGCAGTTGCCGAGACAAGCGAAGAGTTTATGGAGAGATACTTCGGCGGTGACGAGTTCTCTGAGGATGAGATCAGATCAGCCCTCCGTGTTGGCGTTGCAGATGGTTCCGTAGTTCCTGTACTCATGGGCTCAAATACACTCGCAAGAGGTATGTACACCCTCATGGCCGACATCATCAAATACCTTCCGAGTCCTGACAAGTGCAAGCTCGCAGGTATCAGCACTATAAATAATGAAGTATTTGAAGCTAATTATGACTTCTCTAAGCCGAAGTCAGCTTACATCTTCAAGACAATTGCCGATCCATACATCGGAAAATATTCGCTCATCAAGGTTTGCTCAGGCGTTCTCAAGCCGGATGACACACTTTTCAACTATCATCGTGACATCGACGAGAAACTCGGCAAGCTTTACACGATCTGCGGAAATAAGGTAGAAGAGGTTAAGGAGCTTCACGCAGGCGACATCGGCGCTCTTGCTAAGCTCGGCGAAAGCCAGACAACGGATTCTCTTTCAACAAGAAAGAACCCTATCACCTTCATCCGTGCCGCTATCTCTAAGCCTTATGTATTCAGAAGATATGCCGCAGCAAATAAGGGCGATGAGGACAAGATCTCTCAGGCACTTTCAAAGCTCCTTATGGAAGATCTTACACTTAAGATTGAGAACGACGGTGCAAACGGCCAGACTCTCATCTATGGTATAAGCGGAAACCAGCTTGAGATCGTTCAGAGTACTCTCAAGGAGAAATACAAGGTTGATATCGTTCTCATGAAGCCTAGAACAAGCTTCAAGGAAACCATCACCAAGAAGGTTGATACAGAATATAAATATAAGAAGCAGTCCGGCGGACATGGTCAGTATGGTCACGTTAAGATCATTATGGAGCCATCCGGAGATATGGATACTCCTTACACCTTCGAGCAGACAGTTGTCGGCGGTGCAGTTCCGAAGAACTACTTCCCTGCAGTTGAGAAGGGTATCGAGAATTCCGTTAAGGCAGGCCCTCTTGCAAAGTATCCGGTTGTAGGCGTTAAGGTTAATCTCTATGACGGAAGCTATCACACAGTTGACTCTTCAGAGCTCGCATTCAAGGTTGCTACAGAGCAGGCCTTCAAGCAGGGCTTCATGGATGCTAAGCCTATCCTTCTCGAGCCTATCGCAACTATCAGAGTTGTTGCTCCTGATGCATACACAGGCGATATCATGGGCGACCTGAACAAGCGTCGTGCAAGAGTACTCGGCATGAACCCTGTAGGAAACGGAGATCATGAGGTTCTTGCAGATATTCCTTACATCGAGCTCTATGAGTACGATACCAGACTCTTCTCTATGACAAAGGGAAGCGGTACTTTCTCATATGAATTTGCACGCTATGAGCAGGCTCCTGAAGAGATCGCCAAGAAGGAGATCGAGGCTGCCGCAGCTGCACAGTAAAATAACAAGCCATGCCTGTTCTTGACAAGCTTCGCTCGTCAAGAACCAGCGCCATAGGCGCCGTATAACATAAAAATAAGAGATACAGTCCGGTATGCAAGCATCCCGTCTGCATCTCTTATTTTTATGTTGCATGGCTTGTTATTATTGCTTCACTCTACATTCTTCAACGCTTCCGAAAGCGGAATCCTCTTGATCCTGTTGAAATCTATGAAGGAGATCACAAGGTATGCTGCGTAGAGTGCAACGATCATGATGATGTACGACTGCCAGCTTACGGAAATCGTGAACCAGCCTGACATCCTTGCCATAACCTTACGCCAGAACCAGTCAATAACTGCATAAGCCGCAAATACACTGAGTATATCAAAGGCTATCATCATTATAGTCGTTGTTCTTATGTACAGCTTACTAATCTCCTTATTTTCATAACCCAGCACCTTAACCATCGAGATGGACTGTCTGTTCTTCTCGATAATGATCTTGGTAATCAGATAAATAAGCAGTGCTGCGATAAGTACCGTCAGAACTGAGAAGTAGTCCATGTAGCTTCCGATCGAATGATCGAGCTGATTAGCCATCTTGGTTATATCATCAACACTTACTACCTTATAAATATAGTCCTCCGGGATATCAGTAATCTCGGTATCTGACATATAGCCACTGAAGTATGATGGATCATTCTCAAAGAAAGCATTGTAATTATCCATCGGCATGAAGACGATCAGTGAGCCCATATACTCGTAGATGCCCTTAACCTTGAATTTGTATTTTCTGCTAGCGTACTGATCCTTGAGAGTGATTGTATCGCCCTCTTCAATCCTATATTTCTCTGCATATGGCTGAGAAATATAAACCTCATTGTCCTTGAGGTTAGCATTAATCTTCAGATACCTGCTGTCAGCAGCATATCCGACGATCATGATCTCTTCTCCGACCTTTGGACCATCAACCGTTACAAGGTTTGAAACGCATGATTTTTCTGCATCCTGATTAGCTGTAACTATCTCATTGCCTTCAACATCTACCGTACTTCTGAGGAAATATTGATACTGAGCATACATCTTCTCCGGCGCCTCTTTCATGTATTTGTCAAGTGTGTCCGGCATGCCCAGGCAGAACATAAGCATGATCATAACGAAACAGGTTCCGATGAAGAGAACTCCGTAGCTGGAAACGTTGTTAAGTATATTTCTCGTTCTGAAACGTGTGAAGAACTTCCAGTGAGGCAGCTTCAGCGCTTTCTTCCTCTTCGACATTCTGAGATCGTGACGGAGGAATCTGAGCGGCGATATGAACAGCTTCTTTCTTATCATAATGTAGTTAATGACAAGCATCATTGCGATCGGAGTAATTGTTGTCAGAAGGAATGCCTTGGAATTCCAAAGCGTCTTATATGTCGGAAGGCTGTAGCTGTCATAATACATACCTACAACCGCATCCTTAAATATCGTATATCCTGCAAGGTTTCCAAAAACTGCTGCGGCAAGAGTAACGATGATCGGCATTGACATATAATGGCGAACCATCTCTCTCCTTGTGTATCCCGAAGCCCTAAGGGTTCCGATAACGACCGAATCCTCATCGATCTTGTTACTGATATTTATTGCAAATATAAACGCGAATACCGCAAGCAGTATTATAAGAAGATAAAGTCCAAGGTTCTCATCATTTTCAAAGTCGTCGGTTGCAAAATGGATTGCCTGGTTCATATACTCAGGTACATAATCCTCGACGTTAATATCATTTGCAGGATCCTCGTCATAATAAGTTGACATTGCAACACCACCGAGTATCTCAACAAACTCGTCACTCTTCTTTTTCTTGGCTTCCTTGTCATCTTCAGGCTTATCATTGTAAGACCATGCATACTGATAAACCGACTTTGCTTCAAGCTTATCAAACTGATCCGATGTTACTACACCGATATTAAAGGTGAGCGCATCAAACATCGTATCACTGTTGCTCTTGTAAAGTGCACTGTAATCGCTGAGGGCCACAAGTCCGGTTACTTCAAACCTTTCTCCGTTAAGATAGAGATTATCGCCAACCTTTATGCCGCAGTTATCTGCATGCATTCTGTCAATAGCAATCTCTCCTTCCTTCTCAGGAAGTCGACCCTTCATGATACTGGCTCTGTTAACTTCTTCTCTTGACTTAAACAGTCTGATAACAACAGGATCATCCTTTGCCTTGGTCTTGTCCGTGGTCTCAGTAAAATCCTTGTAAAACTGTTCGTAGAGCTTTACGTTTGCTTTTTCTTCCAAGCTGTTTACAAAATCGTCATCAGCTTTTCTTGAAAGATTGAAGTGTCCATCCTCTACGTTATATTTAGAAAATGCATCATGTCCGGACTTCAGCATACTGTTGTTAGCCACGAACATGCCCGATACAAATCCGATCGTAAGGAAGAGTATCAGAAATATGATCAGGTTTTTCTTAAAATCCTTCTTCAGCTCCTTCGGGAGCCTCTTTGTAAGTGGACTTCTCATCCTTAAACTCCTTTCATGCCTGACATTCCATATCACCCTTTCATCTGTCTACAGTCCGTGATATTCGGCCAGTCAGTCATCATTATTGATTGAAGTCTCCTCCAACCTATTCTTTTCACGTTTTTTCATCTCGTGACTCTTAATTACCAGTCGAGATCTACCGCTGAGATCCTTTCTTCGTTAACTCTGTTCTTTCTTACAACACCGTCACGAAGCTTGATAACGTGATCAGCCATGTGCTGGATTGCTTCGTTGTGTGTAACCATGATGACTGTATTTCCGTACTTACGGTTAACGTCCTCGATAAGCTTGAGGATATCCTTTGAAGTGTTGTAATCAAGAGCACCTGTCGGCTCATCGCAGAGCAGGATGTCCGGATTCTTAACGATAGCTCTTCCTATAGAGGTACGCTGCTGCTGTCCTCCTGAAAGCTGACTCGGAAGCTTATGACGATGCTCATAAAGTCCGAGAGTCTTGAGCAGGTCGTCGATATCAAGCGGATTGTCCGAAAGATATGCACCGACTTCTATATTTTCCTTTACGTTAAGGTTTGGAATAAGGTTGTAAAGCTGAAATACATAACCGAGGTGCTTACGGCGGTACATTGTAAGCGTCTTCTCGTCCATATCCTCCAGCTTGTCGCCATTGATTGAGATGTAACCGCTGTCTGCATTGTCGATGCCACCGATTATGTTCAGAAGAGTTGACTTACCCGAACCTGACGGTCCGAGCAGTACACAGAACTCTCCGTTAGCAACGGAAAAATTCATTCCGCGAAGTACTTCCTGACGTGTATCGCCTTCACCATAGGCTTTTTTAACGTCAACGATCTCGAGAAAATCTTTGTTCTCACCCATTTTGTTTTCCTCCATTTATAAACACTTTATAAAATACTATAGAAAATATATGTTCTCTTGCTCATATGCTTATCTGTTCATATGTTCAATCGATGAGTAGAGTATAATATCCATTTTCGAATATGTCAACAATAAAATGAAAAATATTATTAAATTACATAACACTGTTATGGAATAGGCAAATATATAGGTCCGGCCTTTCCGAACCTGTATATTTTATTCGACTAATCAAGATCGAGTACTGCCAGCCAGCCGCCGATCATATATGCCATCATATTTCTCAGCTGCCTTTCGGCCTCTTTCTCATCCTTACAATGAGTTACTATATGAATAAATATATCAATCTGATCGTGTGACATCCAATGAATGATGAACTTGTCCTCTTTCGTCAGATTTCTCGTACTCTTATAGCCTTTCATTGCCGCGTACATCTTGGAGTAATGCCCCTCTACAAGATCAACCATATGATCAGGCAGATTTTCATAGGCAGAGCCCTGAGCACGTGTCAGTAGCAGATCGAATGCCTGCTTGTTTTCAAACAGAAAGCTTATAACATTTTGTGCTATCTCCATATCGTCTTTAAAGCCGGCCTGTAAAGCAGCTCTGGTTAAGTCCAGGGATTTCTCCTTAAGCTCCTTTGAAGCAGCCACTTCCTCGATAAAATGTACTATGAGCATTTTCTCCAGCTTCTTTAAAGGTTCGCCCACAAGACTCGCGAAAAGATCCTCTTTATCCTTAAAGAAGAAGTAAAGAGCACCTGTTGTAACGCCTGCTTCCTTACAGATATTTCTGAGAGACGCCTTCATATATCCTTTTTCTGAAAACTCCTTCATGGCACAGCTGAGAAGCTTCTTTTTTGTCTCTTTATCTCTATCCATGGCAATCCTTTCGTGATCAATATCGGATAACACTGTTATGTATTGCAGTTAGATTATATGCATAACACTGTTATCTTGTCAACCCCTATTTCACCTATTTTTTTCTCTTATATATTAATTAAACATATTCGACCACAATATAACACAATATTTCTGATTGTATTATCCATACCGTTGATTTATAATTAAAATAGGTTTTTGTAACAATTTATGCGGTTTTTCCGGTATTACCAGCGTTGCAAAAAACTCGACCGATGCGTTGAATACTCACCTGAGAGTGTGTTTTCAGCAGGAATACCGGAGTAACTTTTTACAGAGAGGAGGTCCAACAAATGCATATTGCTTATTACTATGCTATTTTTACCATTTCCCTCCTCTGTACCGGAATCTATGCATATATGTGGCACAAGCATTTCAATGTATGCTTTACCATGATCTTCACCTTCGTTCCCCTCTGCAACCTCGGGTATCTTCTTGTTGCAACCTCAGAAAACATCAAGGAAGCCTACGTGGCCGTTAAACTTGTATATATCAGCTGTTATCTGTCTATATTTATTATGTTTGCGATACTCGACCTCTGCAATGTTCGTCTGAAGAGGTGGATGATCGTATCATTTATACTTATTTCTACTATAGTCTATGCTTCGGTTGTAACAATCGGTCAGACCAAACTCTTCTATAAAAGTGGAAGGCTTGTTAAAAAAGACGGATATTCCACGATCGTCGACAAAACCTACGGGCCGATGCATGCGGTATTTATCGCTATGATAATCATATATTTCCTGATCCCGCTTGCCACGATGATCTACTCTATGCTGAAGAAGAACGACGCATCCAACAAGATCATCAGCCTCCTTATGCTTTCCGAAGCAATAAGCTTCTTTGCCTACTTTGCCGGCAAGAAGATCACGTTTAATTTCGATCCGATCCCTCTCAGCTACGTTATTGCACAGATAATCTTCCTTATCATTATCAGGAGGATCAGTCTCTATAACGTAACGGATGCCGGAATCGATTCCATCGAAATGAGCGGTGATATCGGCTTCGCAGCCTTTGATGAAAAGCTCAACTTCCTTGGCGGAAGCGACATCGCGCTGATCGTTTTTCCTGAGCTTATGAAGGTTAAGATCGACACTCCTGCCGAGAGGAATGAAAAGGTCAACAAGGAGATTGTGTCTAAGCTCAAAGCATTCATAAACGATGGTGACGATGACAGCTTTACCAAAACCTGGGGCAACGAAATCTACAGAGTCACTATCACCAGACTTTACAATGCCAGAAAATGCAGAGGCTACCAGCTTCTTATAAGAAATGACACCAAGGAGCAGAATTATATCAAGCTTATCAACAGCTTCAATGACAGCCTTGAGAAAGAGGTTGACCTCAAGACCAGGCGTCTTGTTGAGATGCATGACAACCTCATCCTCAGCATGGCGACCATGGTTGAAAGCCGCGATAACTCAACCGGCGGTCACATCAAACGAACCAGTGATGTTATCAAAATTCTTATAGAAGAAATACAGAAGGATAATGTATTTCACCTTTCGGAAACCTTCTGCCACAATCTCATTAAGGCAGCGCCGATGCACGACCTGGGCAAGATTGCCGTTGATGATGCTATACTCAGAAAGCCGGGGCGCTTTACTCCTGAGGAATACGAGATCATGAAGACCCACGCTGCCGAAGGCGGACGTATCGTTCATGAAATCCTGAAAAATACAGATGACTACGATTTCCACATACTTGCAGAAAATGTTGCACACTATCATCACGAGAGGTGGGATGGTTCAGGCTATCCGGAAGGACTGATCGGCGAAGAGATTCCTCTCGAAGCACGTATCATGGCCATCGCGGATGTTTATGATGCTCTTGTCAGCAAGCGTGTTTATAAGGAAAGCATGAGCTTTGAGGAAGCCGATAAGATCATTATGGAAGGCATGGGCAAGCATTTTGATAAGAGGCTCGAGCGCTACTACGTTGCCGCCAGACCAAGGCTGGAGGAGTATTATACTCTTAACTCGTAAACCTCTAATCCCATTTGTGTTGATGGTGTAAAATTTTATATATTTTGTCCTTGAAATACAGGTAAATTTTTGTTAATATAACTTAATTCCAAATTTTCCCACAGAACAGAGGCGCTCTGGATGTGGGATATTTGATTATTTAACCCCACAATATAATAAAAGAAAAGGAGAAAAAAAATGGCTTACTACTACGAAGAACCATCTCGCACATTTGGTGAATACCTTCTTGTTCCCGGTTACTCATCATCAGAATGTGTACCGACATCTGTCAGCTTAAAGACACCGCTTGTAAAATATCGTAAGGGCGAAGAGGAATGCCCATTTTCGTTAAATATTCCTATGGTTTCTGCGATCATGCAGTCAGTTTCAGGCGATAAGCTCGCTGTAGCTCTTGCAAAGCAGGGCGGAATCTCATTTGTATATGGTTCACAGACAATCGAAGAAGAAGCCAATATGATCCGCCGTGTCAAGGCATATAAGAAGGGCTTTGTTACAAGTGATTCAAACCTTTCACCTGAGGCAACTCTCGGTGATGTCCTTGATCTCAAGGAGAGAACAGGTCACTCAACCGTTGCCATCACAGATGACGGAAGTTCACACGGCAAGCTCCTCGGTATCGTTGCTTCAAGAGATTATCGTCTCTCAAGAATGGAGAAGAGTCTCAAGGTTACCGAGTTCATGACTCCTATTGATAAACTTATAGTTGCAAGTGATGAGACATCTCTTCATGACTGCAACGATATAATCTGGGACAACAAGATCAATACACTTCCTCTCGTTGATAAGGAAGGACATCTCTCATACATAGTATTCCGTAAGGACTACGACAGCCATAAGGAAAATGTAAATGAGCTCCTTGACGCACATAAAAGCTACGTTGTCGGAGCCGGTATCAATACAAGAGATTACGCCGAAAGAGTTCCAGCTCTTATTGAGGCAGGCGTTGATGTTCTCTGTATCGATTCCTCAGAAGGTTACAGCGAGTGGCAGTCAAGAACCATCAAATGGATCAGAGATAAATACGGTGATTCCGTTAAGGTTGGTGCCGGAAATGTAGTTGACGGCGAAGGCTTCAGATTCCTTGCAGAAGCAGGCGCTGATTTCGTTAAGATCGGTATCGGCGGCGGTTCGATCTGTATCACAAGAGAGACCAAGGGTATCGGACGTGGACAGGCTACAGCTGTTAAGGATGTTGCCAAGGCACGTGATGAATACTATAAAGAAACCGGCGTATACGTTCCGATCTGTTCAGATGGCGGTATCGTTTACGATTATCATATCACTCTTGCCCTTGCCATGGGCGCTGATTTCGTAATGCTCGGCAGATATTTCGCAAGATTCGACGAAAGCCCGACAAACAAGCTCTTCATCAACGGCAATTACGTTAAGGAGTACTGGGGTGAGGGTTCTAACCGTGCTCGTAACTGGCAGAGATATGACCTCGGTGGAGCTTCAAAGCTCAGCTTCGAGGAAGGTGTTGACAGCTACGTTCCTTACGCAGGTCCTCTTGCAGAAGGCGTTCAGAGCACACTTTACAAGGTTAAATCAACCATGTGCAACTGTGGTGCCCTCTCAATCGAAGAGCTCCAGCAGAAGGCTAAGCTCACCGTTGTATCTGCTACTTCTATCGTTGAAGGCGGCAGCCACGACGTAATCCTTAAGAGCAGCACAAAGAAGTATGATTAATATTTAACAACAAACGCCGCAGGCCTTTCGGCCTGCGGCGTTCAATATTATTCATTAGTTAACCAACTCAAAATAACCGGTCATCAAAGACAATCAATTATCTCTTCTTAAGTGGCATGATCCTGTAAACATCCTGCATATAATGCTTGTACTCATCGCCAAATCGATCAAGCAGCCAGACCTCCTCGGTCTTCTGAAGAAGTATAGTCAGGAATACCCAGAAAACGATCGGAAGAACGTACATATAAACGTTACCGGAGATGAAGAGCGCTCCCGAACAGATAAAAAGTATAGCACAGTATATCGGATTTCTCGTAACTCCGTAGATACCCTTCGTCTGAAGCTTTCCGCTGCTGATATAGTCGTCTATTCTGTCATCAACCAGCGCCTTCTTCCATATTAAGAGAGCAACAACAATAAGAATTGCTCCAATGATTATATATGGAATACGAAATGTTGAAGATACTCCGTTTTTCAGTGGTCCTGTGTGTCCAAATATGATTCCCAGTATCGTGAGGACTATCGCAACGCCTCCGAAGAGAGGACCTGCACCATACGCAGGAAGTGGCTTTGCAGCAACCTTAACTACCTTCCTGTCCGCAAATTCATCCTCAAGCTCCTGAAGAAGATCGTCATCGACTCCCTCAAACTTCTCATCATCATCGATAACTTTCTTCAACTTGTCATTGATACCCGCCATACTTCTTTCCTCCTTTTCTTACCAATCAGTCAGCAAGGCTTCCCAGTGGATCCCACGGCTCAAGCTCGATCACCGGCTGATCAAGCAGCTTCAGTGTTTCATCGTCCAGATACTTCTTATCGACAACAACCTGGTATACGAACTCGTCAAACCAGCTGTCGGATGCAACATAGTAGCCATCAAGGC
>DOVL01000040.1:0-320 GCA_003520105.1 Lachnospiraceae bacterium
TTCTCGTTATCATACCAAGAAACAACCTGTACCTCGAAAAGGTCATCAGCAATCTTAGATACCATTGTCTGTGTAGCATCAAAGAGTGAACCAAATCTCATACCGATAACATCTGAAGAAACGATAGGATCCTCATTATAACCGAATGACTCTGAAGCAGCAGCCTTCATTGCAGCGTTGATGCCATCAACTGTAACATCAGCAGCCTTAACAACAGCTGTAAGAATTGTTGTAGATCCTGTTGGAACTGGAACTCTCTGTGCAGAACCGATGAGCTTTCCGTTAAGCTCTGGGATAACAAGACCGATAGCCTTTGCAGC
>DOVL01000040.1:380-4482 GCA_003520105.1 Lachnospiraceae bacterium
GCACCTGTTGAGTTAGGAACGATATTTGCAGCACCAGCACGAGCTCTTCTAAGGTCGCCCTTTCTGTGTGGGCCGTCAAGGATCATCTGGTCACCTGTATATGCGTGAATTGTGCTCATGATACCACTCTGGATTGGAGCATAATCGTTAAGTGCCTTAGCCATAGGTGCAAGGCAGTTTGTTGTACATGAAGCAGCAGAGATGATCTGATCATCTGCTGTAAGTGTTTTTTCGTTAACTGAGTAAACGATAGTCTTAAGGTCATTACCGGCTGGAGCAGAGATTACAACCTTCTTTGCACCTGCATTGATGTGAGCCTGTGACTTATCCTTTGAGCAGTAGAAACCTGTACACTCAAGAACAACGTCAACATTAAGCTCTCCCCATGGGCAGTTATTTGCATCTGCTTCCTTGTAGATCTTTAATGTCTTTCCGTCAACTGTGATCGTATTTGCCTCATCATCAGCTGAAACTGTATGAAGGTTCTGACCGATAACACCAGCGTATCCGCCCTGTGCTGTATCGTACTTAAGAAGATGAGCGAGCATAGAAGGCTTTGTAAGATCGTTGATTGCAACTACCTCATATCCCTCTGCGTCAAACATCTGTCTGAATGCGAGACGTCCTATACGACCAAATCCATTGATTGCTACTTTTACTGCCATGTTTTTAAATCCTCCTAGATTTTTATTATATACTGCTAAAATGGCGCAGTAATTTATTCGTGATAAAACTCACAGAAACATAATAACCTTAAAGTCCTTAAATTTCAAGAGCAAAATCAGCCTATTTTTTCAAATCTGTACATCTGCTGAATATCAGGATATTTTTCGTGATCAACCTCGCTGATGAACATCTCATAAGGTCTGCAATACAGTTGAAAATCATCATACAGCGCCTGATATATCATAAGTTTCTCTCTCGTTTCAGAGTGAATTGCAACGCCGATTATCTGGTAGAGGTATTTGTTCGCGGCATAATCCTCATCCGAAAGGGTTTCGCGTTTGAAATGCTGAACCTTGTCTCCCGGATTAAATATCCTCTCCGGTCCCACCTCACTGGTGAAATCATAGTCATCGTCATCGAACTCATCAAAGCTGTCCGGTTCCGCATAGTCCGACAGATCATCATCGGATTCATCAAAATCCTGTTCGATAGTTTCTTCCTCTTCCTGAGCCGGAATATCCTCTTCGATCACTTCCTCCTGCGGCACTTCCACAGCAGGCTGTGCTGTTATGAGTCTCTTTCCCGCAACGGTCAGTGGGAAAAGCTTCTCATAAAATACAGTGAAATTTGTTGTCTCATAGTCTCTGCAGAATATAGCAAATTCTATGATATCAAAATATTTGATGAACTCTTCCGTCGCTGTCCTGTACGCCTCTGCAACTACAGCCGGGTCATTTCTGAAGGCTCCGCAACCGAATGCACCGAGCACAAGTGTTTTTACACCGTTTGCGGCTGCAATGCACATTATATGCCTTGCTCTTCTCAGATGTATCTGATAAAGCTCGTCGGCACTGAGTACTACCGCTCCGCCGGTTTCAGGGTTATGCTGATTATAAGTATTCTTATTAAGATTCGGTGCAGCACAGCTTATAACATCGACCGTGCACCATCCGCTCTTCGGAAGTCTTTCCGGGCAGTCATCATCGGTTTTGCATATGATAACCTCCGGTGTATAAATACAGGCATCCGTATGTCTCACATCACCCATTGCCTTGTTACGGTTATAAAACGAATCATGAAGCCAACCCTGATCAAGAGAAGGATAAAGATTTGAACATCTGCAGAGAGCCTCTTCCTGAGCAGAAGATCCATTTATAACTCCTCCACCCGGCTGAACAGCCGATGCGAAATTAAGGACTGCAACCTTTTTGTTTGGATACTCTGCAACAAGATCTCTCGCTGCTTCAAAGCTTCTCTTCTTGGTTATTCTTATTTCTGCATCTTTCTTATCTTCTGCAGGAGGCTGTAGATAAGGATACTCATCGGCTCCGTAAAGCCTTGTTCTCTCCATGCTGCTTCTTGTTTCTGCAAGAAGAGTCTTGTCCTGAGAGTAGAAATCCACCGTATCCTTAAAGATTCCTGCATTAACTATTCTCTGATCCATATGCCACCTTATACGTAAACTCTTTTCTTAAGGTACATCAGACATTCACTGATTCCGTCAAGAGCAACCTCAAGTTTCAATGCACGGAATGCCGGATGCATCTTTCCTTCAGGATAAAAATCATTATTAAGCATCACGAGTGCTCCTAAAGAGGAGCCTTCCTCATCCTGATTTATTCTTGCAAGTTCATATCCGAACTGAACTATTGAACTGTACAGCTCAGGGAACTCAACGAAGGACTGTTCATTTCTCTGAATGATGCTGTAATAATACTTAAGTCCCTCAATATAACCTCTCTTTATCGATGGCAGATCTTCGAATTTTACGATTTCATTCGCCAACTTCTATCACCCCGTTTCATATAAAAATCATATCTGCCGAATCACTTCGGTCCATAGTCTTATTTTACCAATTTTAGCCATAAAACACAAGTAAAACAGGTACGAATTTACTATTTGTTCACATATTTCTTCACTATTTTTTAATAGCTTTTTGTACCCTGTCACATCATGCGGGATACGAGAATAAAAAGGTCAGTTTTTCGTTCTCCGAAGCCGCATCTCCACAGACCTTTATAAAGTTTTTGATGTATTTACTCTTCTTCTCCGGCCACTTTTCCGGAAGGATTATCGTAACGCTTGTTTCCTCAGAAATATCTGTCAGGCAGTCATGCAGAGCATCCAGATTCCCGCCGTAATAATCCGGAAATTTAAAGAAGACCTTCAACCTCTTATGGAGTTCTTCTTTGGTGACGATATCCGAAAGATCAAGCACTCTGGCATCGTTTTTCTGAAAATCATATTTATCTATGTTTAAGGTACTGTTTATACTCATTAATCTGTCTCCTTTTTTTATATTTAATCCGAACCATGATCATATCATTCGACACTATCATTCCATCGCTATCATACGAGCATCATCCATGTGATTTTAGTTGTAGTAAAATAGTAACTACTCCTCACCGTACAGAAGTGTAAATGTTTCATAATGATCCTCGGTATAGTAGATTCTTCCGTCGTCGGAATATACCAGTCTCTTGGCACCCCTGCTCTTCTTACCGAGCGTATCGATATCGCATTCATGATAATTGCCATCCGGAAGAACACCTTCGTAATTGCCAAACTTATCTCCGCCGATACATTTGCCCGGAGCATAATCCTCAAGCGAGCCTCCGCTCCATCCAAACTTCTGAGCTTCCTTCTTCGTTATGAAGTTCTTCGGAAGCTTGCCGTATAAATAAAGATATAAAGCAACATCGTCCTTCGAAGTATAAGTACCGTTCTTATCAGGATACTCATAAATATTAATATCTTCCTCTGTGGTATTCTGAGTCGCTTCTGTTGTTATTTCAGTCGTCGGCTCAGTTGTTTTCTCTGTTGTTGCCTCAGTTGTACTTTCTGTCGTTGCAGTCGTTTTCTCAGTAGTATCCTCTGTCGTTGCTTCATTCGTAGCAGTTGTTTTCTCCGACGTCGCTTCAGTCGTACTCTCTGTGGTTATTACAGTAACAGTCTGCGCCGTCGTCCCGCTGTCCTTGTTCTTTTTCTTCCCACATCCAACTGAGAAAACACATATAAAAAGCGCAAACAAAAGGCAAAGCCCCCAATGCGATTTTTTATTATTCTTATATTTTTTATCCATTTTTATACCTCAAGTATCTACTTCATTTTTCTTTTTTTCATACACAGCCTCGAATCAGACACATGCTTATCAAGACCGTCAACCCATATTTTGATAATAAAAAATCGCCAGATTAGTTCTGTCTCGCAGCTCCAGCTTCCGCAAAATATTACTCAGGTAATTCCTGACCGTCCCCTCTGAAAGGAACAGCTTATCCGCGATCTCCTTATTCGACAGACCGTTTGCGACCTCCTCAATGATCTCACGTTCCTGAGGAGTGATACCATATTTATCATAATCAAAGGTACCCTTTCGATTGATCATATCCGGTAGCTTCTCCGTGATGCCGCTGCCGAAAACACTCTGTCCGTTACA
>DOVL01000040.1:4544-4717 GCA_003520105.1 Lachnospiraceae bacterium
ACAGCCTTAACTGCCGGTATTATGCTGTCAAAATCCTGTTTAATAATATATCCTTTTGCCCCAAGAGAAATAGCCTTGATTATGTATTCATCATCATTAAATGTCGTGAGATACAGTATCTTCGCATTCTTATGCTTCTTAACTATCTCAGTGCCAGCCTCAAGGCCGGTCAT
>DOVL01000040.1:4774-10520 GCA_003520105.1 Lachnospiraceae bacterium
CCAGCCATTCTGATATCCATTAAAAGAACATCCGGCTCAAACTCATCATATAATTTTATCGCCTCGTTTCCGCTGCTGCCCGTTCCTACAACCTCTATCTCACTGTCAGACGAAAGGATTGTTTTTAAACTCATCGCAACCAGGCTGTCATCATCCACTACAAGTACTTTCATATACACGCTTTTCCTTTCACTTATTTTTCTTCTACCCTTCATCCTTCGGTTTTGGGATTCTCACAAACACCCTGAAACCGTTGCCGCTTACAAAGCTTGCCTGTCCGCCCAGCTTCTCGGCACGAAGACGGATATTCTCAAGGCCCATGCCCTCACCCGGCTTGATCTCGACCTCAGTATAACCACTGTCGTTCTTTGATCTGTCCGTCCACGATGAACTGCCTCTGTCCTCTGAACCCCTGTAATCACGAACAATTATCTGATACATCGACGGATGTTCGTCGATCCTGATATCAACCGTATCACTCTTACTGTATTTCATAATATTTGATACAGATTCTTTGATTATATTTATAGTAGCATATTTTATATCCTTTGGCATATAAACGCTTTCAACTTCGCAGTCTAAGCGCACCTCAAACCTGTCCTTAAGCGGTTCCGCCATCTCAAGAACGGCAGTTTTAACATCAATCGATTCATCTCTCAGATCATGTACGCTTTCGCGGATATTGTTCATGGCCGTATCAAGAGTACTTCTGAGACTGCCAAGCTCACTAGCCAGCGGCTCCTCCTTATGAACAACCATCATGGCCCCGACCTGAAGCAGTGAACGGCTGAGCATATGGCCGACATTATCATGTATTTCCCTTGCTATCCTGTTTCTTTCAGCAAGCTGAGCAGTGTAAATATTCTTATCCTGTTCCAGAAGAAGGCTCTTGTTTTTTTCAGAAAGCTTCTCCTTCTTGATCTCGCCCTCATCACGAATCTTCTTATTATCCTTCTCCATCCTCTCGATTTTTTCCGAATTGTAGGACAGATAAACCGCAAGTAAGGTTATAAAGAGGATCATGAAGAAATCGTGAAGTCCGAAGTCCGTATCAGCCGATGAAAAACCGACAAATGCCACAACTGAAATAAGACCGGCAGCAATCTGTCGGTCTATATATATTTCATAAGCAATTACAGGGATAAATACCGCTGTCTCCGGCAAAAATATAGCCACACAGCCGAAAGCTATTTCGAGCACTATATTTATCCTCTTTCCGATATTGCCCAGCATTCTCAGATAAGACATCATGAAAGCAGCCGTGATCATGGCAAAAACCATGACCACAAGCTGCATACCATCAAAACTGCTCGTAAGCACTACCGATGTAAAAGCAAGTATAATTATCTTGTCTAAAAACCTCTTCAAACCTTCACCTATTTACTCTGCCTTCTTAACGTTATATTTTCCAACGGCAAGTCCTATTGCCATTACCATAACCCCAAACAGAAGCTGAATCAATAGGCAATTTGCAATATCTGCGAGTCCCTTACCATCCTTGATCTTAAGAAGTGCCTCCGAATACCAGTATGTAGGAAGGAACTGTCCTATTGTCTTGGCCCCGCCGCCCAGAAACTCAAGCGGTACGAAGATGCCGCCGAGGAAGCAGAACGAAAGACTTATTATATTTGTCAGACCGGCTGCAAAATCGATCTTGATCCTGAAGTTCGATAAAGCAACTATCATCATGATAACAGTAATACAGAAAACAATCAGATCAATAAAAATAAGGAACCATCTGTCTGTAAAAGCCTCTTTCGACATAGTCGATCCAACAACCATGAGCATTGTGAAAACAACTACTGCTACAATCGACACAGCCGCTGCAAGCGAAAACTGGATCCTGGTATTAGAAGTTGACGAGATATTTGTTCTCTTGTTGATGATCTCTGTATTAAATCTCAGTATTACAGGAAGTACCGCTGAGAAAAGCATAGTCAGAATACCATAAGGAAGACATTGGAATATAATAAATATGCTTGAAACCTCCTCTTTACCGTCGCCTACCATTTCAACAGAGCTGTGATCCATAAGCGCTGTCTTTGCCAGACCTGCAGCTTCAGCCGCATCATATCCGCCCCTCATGTAATTAGCATAAAGATTCAGATAGCTTTCGATCTCAGCCTCAACAAGGTAGCCCATTCTGCTGCCTGCGTCCTTGGTGCTGTCAATCATCGAAGAAGCATCTATATTTCCTGCTTCAAAAGCATCACCGAATCCCTCAGGAATAATAAGATAATTCGAAATCTTGGTATAGTACATAAGCTGAGCTATTTGCTCATCTGTATAATCGCCCTTTTTAATCACATTCACCTCATCAAGGAAGGCAACCAGCTCTCTGGAAATCTCAGAATCATCATTATCGATAACAACCAGGCCATGGCTTGTTGTCGAATATTTATCATCCGATCCGCCGCTCATTCCTGCGAGCATGGCTGTAACACCGATTGATATAGAAAGATATATGATAAGCGAGATTTTGTAATTTTTAAGTACTTTGAAGAAAGTCTTAAATACTGTCATAGCTGTTCCTCCTTCCAAGGAATAATCCTGCCACTATAAGTGCGATTGATACTACTGCCATAAAAATGATACATTCATAAAATCTCTTACCCGGCCCGAAAATGTTCAGATTATAATAAGCATCACTCATGATTGCTGCCGGATTGATACGGTTGATGATCGGCGCCTTCTCTTCAAGCTCGATCTTGATATCGGCTATCATAAGGCCCGAAAGTGCGCAACATCCAAGTGTAATGGCAACAAGGATGCTCTCCTTTTTACTTACATCAAAGCTTCCGAGATTTCCTACAAAGAATCCGAGTGCAATTCCGAGAAGTGACGCAAGTGCCGTTGTTGCAAAGATAAGAACCGTCTCTCCGCCGAACTTGATCTTAAGTCCAAAGATCAGATAAGCAAGCGCTATAAATACGATAACTGTCTGTACGATGTATGCTGCCATAAGGCCGCCAACCTGAAATACACTTCTCTTAAGAGGTGAAGCGTTGGTTCTTGCTCCAAGTGCTGACATATTTGCCTGGCAGTTATTTCCTATCCTGAGGCTGTTCATTGATCCGAACAGTGCAGTCATGACCATCAGATTATAGAAGTAAGCTACGTATGGATCCTTATTATCACCGGCCATGTCCTTCTGATTGATGTAAGTTACTCTTTCAGAAACATTTGCGAGCACGTCCATAAGCTTCTCCGGATGTTCTTCTTCAACCTTTTCAATAAGGTCAACGCTCTGGTTGTAGGCAGTTACGATGCTTTCCTGAACCGAAGTCTGATTACCGTTTGTCTTAGCTTTGAGAAGAAGCTTTCCGTCATCCTTAATAATAATGATGCCGTTAACATCCTCGTCATCGAGAAGCTTCTCTGCCTTCTCCATATCCATAACCTCTATATCAAGCAGCTTCCTGCCGTCTGTTTCGAGGTTAGTAAGGAAGTCCATGATCTGATTTCTTCCTTCTTTATTTTCCATCTCATATACAACTGCAGTTTTAATAGGTTCCGAAGCATAGTTCTTAAAAATACTTCCGAAGGCGATATAGAAAAGCGTTCCGAGTACTATCGGAAACATAAGGGTCCAGAAAACATTTGCCTTATTTCTTATGCCTATTTTCAACTGTTTTGAAAAAACGTTAGAAAACATTCTTATGCCTCCTTATCCCTGAGTGACTTGCCTGTGATCTCAAGAAATACATCATTGAGTGTAGGCAGTTCCGAATAGATTCTGTCATAATCAAGATTATTATCTGCAAAATAATCGATAACATGTGAGATGTTGTGTCTTCCGCCGGAGCACTTGATCGTGAGTCTGTTTGACGTGTATTTTACATCATATACATGACTGAGCTTTCCTATCTTCTCGATATGTTCTTCGGAAAGCTTTCTTACATCAACGATCACATTTTCGGTATTCTTGATGCTGCGCTTCAGCTCATCGCTTGTTCCTTCAGCAACATTCTTGCCCTTGTCCATTATGAGAATGTGTGTGCATATCTGCTCAACCTCTTCCATGTAATGGCTGGTATAGATGATCGTTGCTCCGTTATTATTAAGCTCTGTGATTCCTTCAAGAATTTTGTTACGGCTCTGAGGATCAACCGCCACCGTAGGCTCGTCCATAATGATAAGCTCAGGCTTATGAGCGATGCCGCAGGCGATGTTCAGTCTTCTGAGAAGACCACCTGAGAGCTTCTTCGGCTTGAACTTTGTGAAGTCCTCAAGTCCTACAAACTTTATCGCATCATCCACACATTTCTTTCTCTCGTTTTTATCTGTTATGTAGAGTCCGCAGAAATAATCAATATTTTCATATACGGTAAGTTCATCAAATACGGCTACGTTCTGCATTACAACGCCGATCCTCTTCTTCAGATCGTATCTGCTGCTCTTCATCTTCTCTCCGAAAACATCTATCTCACCGTTATCATAATTAAGAAGTGAAAGTATGCAGTTAATAGTTGTTGTCTTGCCTGAACCGTTCGGACCAAGTAGCCCGAAGACCTCGCCCTTCTCGATCTTCATGTTTAAATTGTCGAGGGCTATGAGCTCCTTATACCTTTTTACAAGATTTTTTACTTCAACTACTGTTTCTGACATTTTGTTTCCTCCTTAGGTTTACTCGTTTTTACTCCGTCTGTTTTTTTCAATAAAAATATCCGATTGCATTATCATAATAATACAACCGGATTTTATTTGTTAGTGTTATGAGTCATCAATCAATGTGACATTTGTCATATGTGTTATTTAACAATAACATTAGAAAAGTAATAATCGTTAAGAATATCGTTGTAATATTCAGAGAAGCGTCCGTCGGAGACTTCTCGAACGAAAGCATTATCAACGGAGTATGAGTCAGTAATGACGCTCTCGTAAACACCTGAGCCGCCTTCTTTGATGCGTTCTTTCAAGGCAGATTCATAATCAGACTGGCCGGAGTAAACGTAGCCGTAGTGGTTAAAGTAATTGTCTTTCATGGTGGTGCAGGCATTGTAGCCTTCATTCATCCATTTATGGTTCAACGAGAGATATTCGTCACTCACATTAAAATATGGATGAAATGCCGTTTCCTTCTTGGAACTGTATTCAGGATCATCCCAGGTTGAATCAACCATATACCAGCTGCCGTCAATCTTAACCTGATTCCACGCATGGCCTCCACCGGCTGTACCATAAACAACCTGACTTTCGATGCCGGCTCTGGTAAGCAGCAGGGTAAATGCCTTGGAATAGCCGTCACATACGGCTTCTTTATCTATAAGCGCTCCATAAGCGGAATGCTGTACATCATAAGGCGAGTCTGAACCAAGGTATTTACACTGACTGATAACTCTGTCATGGAGAGCAAGCTCGATCTCAAAATCACTCATTCCCGGAGTAACGCATTCGTTATATACCTTTTCGACCTCTTCGCGGAGGCGGATAGCCCTTTCCTTGTCCTCAGGGATTTTTTCACCGTAAACAATATTTCTATATACATATCCGCACTCGGAGCGGGTAATGGTTATATTTATCCTGTAGGTATCTTCTCCAACCTGCGAATAATAATAGGTTCCGCTGAGATTAGCGCAAATATTATGATAATAGTAACCGGTCTGAATAGTTCCAAATACATCCTTAAGGCCACCGGTGATATAAATATCGACCATTCCGGTAACGCCTCGGTCTACAAGGTATGACAGATATGTTCCTGCTTCGAGTATATCGTCGAACACTTCATGCTTGCCATAGGTTTTTC
>DOVL01000299.1 GCA_003520105.1 Lachnospiraceae bacterium
TTCCATATTTTTTCTCCTGTTATTATAAAGCATATAAATACGTTACGCCTGTGATCCGCTTCTTCACTTCGTGATCACGTGCTTTTAAGACCACTTTGTAATATATACGCACCCGACAGAAGATTTTATGGTAAAAATCTGACAAAAATATTTAATTGCCGGATTCTCCCAGAAGAGTAACGATTTCAATGAAGCCAAAGTATAATCGGTGTGTGTTTTATCTTTGTTAACCGTGAATGTAAATCCCTGTTCGTTTGAATATATCGTCACGTTATTCACTCCACAGGATGGTAAGCATGTCCACCGCGTCATTCATGTTCATTCCTGAGGCCTTGGCTTTTTCAATCCACTGTGCCATTTCTTCCTCGAGTCCGAGGGTTTTCTTCTCCTTCATATACTGAAGGTCAGGGTTGTCAACATAGAAGCCCTTGCCCTGTACAGAGTAGATAAGCCCTTCCTTCTCAAGATCCTCGTAAGCTCGCTTGATCGTAATGACGCTTATTTTCATATCCGATGCGAGACCTCTGATGGAAGGGAGACTGTCGCCTTCCTTCAGCTCGCCATTTATTATCATATCCTTGAAGGCTCTTTCAATCTGTTCATAGATCGGAACGCCGCTTTTTGTATTTATTGATATATTCACATTCCCACCTCCTGTACGCCGATAGGATAGTAGTCGGCTACCTTGAGATTCTTTCGCTCGATCAGCACGTTGATTGACAGAAGCAGTGCTGCCGCGAGAAGTATGCTGAGATGCATCCACTCCGGCCCATATTGTAACAGTGCACGCTTTGTCTCTCCGCTCATGATCAGCATGATCGCATATACAAAGAAAACTATATGAGGCAGTGTCTGGATAAATATTTTGCAAAGGTTTGGAGGGAACATTTCTCTTGTTCTTCCGCCAAATCTGTTTTCATTGATCGCGTCAAGCATTACTTCGTAGGCATAAACCATAAGCAGGACAAAGAATCCGATTACCAGGAGCGTGCTGCGTGTTTCGAGCTTGGTACAGAAACCATACCATCCGTTCTTTGATGCAAAATAAATATATATTCGTCCGATGATTCCGAGTACAAGATATCTGAGCCATACGTTACCAACCTTGGTGAGCTTCTTTCTTATTAGTTCTTTATCCGACATCGGGAGCATATGTTCCATTTCGGTGCTGTGCACGAAGCTGATCGAAAAAGCTGACCCGAACAGAACTACGATCCACTGAAGGATTCCTGAGGTCACGATTAAAAATATAAACAAAAGTCGTCCGAACCAGTGGATGGGGTTGTATTTAAAACTGAGTTTTTCTCTTCTGAAATAATCCTTCATATTTCACCTTCTAATTTCTGATGTTTGAGCATATCTCCGAAATACCTTACGGTGCTTTCGTTCTCGTCCCTGCCGATCCGGAGCAGCATATCTGCGATGTGTTCCAGCTCTGTAACAAGGTGGCTCGAGATGATAACCGAGGCTTTTTCGTCTGCAACCATTTCCCTGACAGTGTCATAGAAATAATCTCTGAAATTGACGTCCAGATTACCGGTCGGCTCATCCATGATATAGAGCTTTGCCGGATAGCTTCTTGCAAAGGCAAGCTGCATCCTGAGGGATTCTCCGGCTGAAAGAAGAGCGATATTTGATCTTTCGGGAACATCATATTCCTGTAAAAGCTGTCGGTAGGTGTCGATACTGAAGCCTTCGTAATAATATCCGTAGGTCTCGCCAACTTCCATGACCTTCATGGTCCTGAGGAAGGGATTGTCCTGGAGGACAAAGCCCAGACTCTGTCTGAACAGCTTCTGTTCCTTCTTGTGATCTATTCCGTCGAGGAGTATCTCGCCCTTGTCGCCCTTTGTTTGGTCCAGGCCGTAGCTTCCGAGTATCGTACGCAGGAGGGTTGTCTTGCCGCAGCCGTTCATTCCGATCAGGCCTACGACCATTCCCCTGGGAACTTCAAAGCTTATATCCTTTAGGAGGAAATCACCTTTATATTTTGTTAAACCTTCACATTTAAAAAATTCCATTTATTAATCCTTTCGAAGATTTATTATTAACAAATTATGATTGGTATTAAAGACACGGGAGTATTTCGCTGCTCAATCACGGTACTCATTTACGTGACTGTGTCTACTGTGTATATGCACAGTATATACAGCTATACACAGTTTGCCAATAGGATTTTTAAAAATATAGTGTCGTTAACCCGATATGATCTAAATATATAAAAAAACAGAGTATCCGGAACCGTAATATTTTTACGGTTTCAGACACTCTGTAGGGGATTCGACTATCAGTCTACTCGCTATTACCCGAATATTCCAGCACAACTGCATCCCAAGGGAGGAGCAGGAATTCTTCGCCCTGCTTAAGAGGTGTTTTGGCGTCGGAGTCGTATGCCCTGCCTGTAAGAATAACAGCTTCTCCGGCAATATTACTCATCCATACCTCGTCATCGCTGTAGTTAAGGAAGAATAATACATGGTTGCCGCTGTCATTTATGCCTTGCTTTACGGTGACCTTCTTATGCCTCTCAAAAGGAAGCTTGTCAGGATCATAGAAATCAATCCTATCCATCATGAGTCGGATGAGTTCTTTGATGATCGCACCGTCCGGAAGAGTAGCGATGTACATTGCATTTCCGTTTCCGAAAGAATTGATGGTTGCTGCGGAATATTTTCCCCAGTATTTATGGTCGTAGTGGAGAATCTCTTCTGCAGTGTCACAGGTTACAAGCTCCATCCACTCGCTGCAGCCCGGAACATCCTTCGGATAAGTAAACTGATCATAGTGGATGCCGAGACAGTTTTTAATGATGTGTGGCTGAACATCGTAATGGATCTTTAAGTTTTCGTCAGCAAAACCACTCTTGAAGGTTGTGATAATATTTCCGCCGTCCTCGACGTATTTATTTAAGCTGAGGAGGAAAGCCTCTTTGGCACTGTAGAGTGCCGGAATGATCACTATACTGTATTTATTGAGGTGCTTTCTGTCGGCAGGAATAACATCATACTCGATATTCATGTCGCAGAGTGCATCCGAAAAAGCACGGAAGACGGCGTTGTAGCTTGATTTTCCGTTTGTTCCGGTAGGGAAATACGACATACCGGTGAGTGAGTTGTTATCAAGAACGATGGCAACTTTATTGTTTTTCTTCAGGTTCTTGATCTTATCTCCGATAGAGTTAAATTCATATCCTATACACGCTACCTCACGATAGCTTTCGTTCTCGGAAAAATCATGCGAGAGTATGCCCTTCCAATAGCTTTCGATAGCGTTGTGGATGCTGTGCCAATGCCAGTACATCACTGAATTTGCACCGTTTCCGATGTGGCTGTAGGCGTTAAGGCGGAGCTGACCCGGGTAAGGCAGCCATTCTATATTTCCTTGCGCCTCGGTCTCAAGGATGAGATAGTTGTCGTCTTTGAGTGATCGGATGATATTACCGCAGGCAGTGACCTCGTAGCCTGTGAGACCGTCCTGAGACGGATGATAGATATCACAGCCGGCAACGGTCATATTTTTTGAGGCTTCACGCTGATCTACATCCGGATGCATTCCGTAGGAGTAGTTATGCCATTCAAAATCGAAATTATGCGTGATAAACTGCTTCGGACGCTTATATTCCGAAACTATTTCGATCTGCCAATTGAAGAAGTCGGTAACGATCTTTCTCTGGAACTTCTGATATTCAGCACCGATACTTGCATTGATCGTCTGACGGATATCCGGGAAGTTGTCCCAGTTATCCACACGGTTTGACCAGTAATCCAGACCGAATTCGTGGTTGAATTCATTGATATCAGGAAATCTCTCTTTGAGATATTCGACAAACATCGCCTGTGCACGTGGACCGCAGGTGTCATAATGGTGCGTTTCGTTATCTATCTGGTAGCCGATGACACACTTCCTGTCCGCAACCTTCTCCATCAGTTTACGGATGATCCTCTCGGCGTATTCTCTGTAAATAGGAGAGGTAAGATCCATGTTCTGTCGCGGACCGTAGGTGTTCTGACCGTTATGTGTCAGTGCGAGAATGTCGTCGGCCTTCTTGGCAAGCCATGAAGGGATAGCGTAGGTCGGGGTACCGATGATGACTGATATTCCGTGACTTTCAGCAGCATCAAGCATTCGGTCGAGGTGAGTGAAATCATAGACTCCCTCTTCGGGTTCCCAGGTGCTCCATGTTGATTCGGCGATGCGGATCGTATTTATCCCTGCAGCAACCATCATTTCCATATCCTTATCGATTCTGTCGTATGGCATGTATTCGTCATAATATGCTGCTCCGAAGAGCAATCTGTCAACTTTCATAATCCTCCTCTCGTTCCCCCTTGATATTTATCGTTTGACAAAATGTATGTTCGTATCAATGTGCAATTCTGAGCAATCGGTTGCTCAAAAACAGTATAACATATTTTGTAAAAAAGAAAATATTATTTTTTATGCGGGTGAAAATCTGTTGGCATTTGTGAAAAATGCATAAAAAAATTGCAAATAATTCCACTATTTTATGTATTCCATTTTTAGGAAAAGCGTTATATACTCAAACATGAGCAACCGATTGCGCATATGATAAAATAACGATTTTTCGGATTGAGATTACACAAAAAAACAGATCATATCGGATTTATCAAGGCGTACGACACATATATCTTATTATTAAAAATGACGGAGGAAAAAGGAAAGATGGACAAATTCGTTGTTAATATCATCCACCGTCCTGAGATGGTTCCGGAGTATTCCGCAACCGTTACCGGACAGGGTAAGGAAGAGGATATCGGTGATAAGAAGCTTCTTACCGAGTCGCTCGACATCTTCAAGACTCAGCAGAGACTGGCACATGAAAATGGATTAAAATGTACGATACAGATGACCTACGCAGCACTCTTCAATGATGAGGCTGTTGAACTTGCAAAGCATGATCACGAGGTTTACGGTGATGAGATTGCACTCTCACTGCTCGGCCTCCCATGTGAGGAGTTCAGAGAGAAATACAAGACCAAGGACTTCTGCATCTGGATGTTCTCGATGGAAGATAAGAAGACCATTGTAACGGATGTATTTGAGAAATTCCATGACCGCTTCGGCTTCTATCCTGAATCAACCGGTTCATATTACATGGATGCAGACCTCATCAACTTCATCAAGGAGAAATACCCTATGGTGAAGTGCGCAGTTGCAACCTGCTGGGAGGAAGGACCTAAGGCTTACCATACCTGTAACAATTCATGGTATACGCTTTTTGACGGCGGCCCATGGGCTCCATGGATTCCTTCAAAGCAGAATACTCATGCTCCTGCAGCAAACGAGGCAGAGGACAGCGGTATCGTTGCGATCCCTCATCTTTCAAGAGACCTTATCGCATGCTATGACGGTAACGGTTCAAACTTCGGAACTCATCCGCAGAATGTACTCCGCGGTATGATATATGACACAGAGACCTGGGAGTATCCATATCTCTACAACCTGATCGATCAGTATCGTTCACTTGAGAAATACAACAACGGCTACGCTTACAACATGATGTTCGTGGGGCCGGGCTGGATGAACAAGATGGGCCGCTGGGAGGCTCCTTACGAGCTCCTCCTCAAGTCCTACAGCGATGGCTGTGCTTACTACGGCAAGCTCAAGAAGGAAGGCCAGCTGATCGATATGACCATGAGCGAGTTCGCTGATTACTATCGTCAGAAGAAGTCCTACACAGAGCCTGAATGTGCTCTCTGGAGAGACATCCTTTACGGTTCTGACAAGCAGCTCTTCTGGTACTGCGATCCTTACATGAGAGCCTGCGTAAATATGGATCAGGGCGGCGCGATCGTTGACCTTCGGCCTTATGCAGCAAAGCTCGAGTGGCCTGTAGGAATCGGTACAAAGCATGTTCAGGATGCATCTTATCCTTTCCTTATCCAGGAGAAATACAGAGCAGGATATTTCACACACTATGCAGGTGAAGGAACAGTACGTTCGGCTAAGCTTTCCTACAAGGGAGAAGAGGTTGATCTCTGCCTCTGCCGCACCAAGGCACATTTCTCTCAGGAAGGAAATACACGTATCCTTACACTTGATCCGGTTGAAATACAGTTCAGAGACCTTACCGTAAAACTCCAGACCAAGGAGTATTTCGAAGAGGGCTCTTCAAACATCAAGATCGAGAGAACCATCCTCGAGATGAGCAATCCTGATGCTGATGTTACCCTGAATGAATACATGGTTGCCTGCTACGGAACCACAGAATATCCTGAGGATATGACAGGTATCACACTTAAGGTAAGCGGCAGCGAAGAGAAGACCATCAGCTATGAATATAAGTGCAGAGAAGAGTCTCTCGCAGGCGCAAAGGAAGCGTCAGCTGTCATCCCTGCGATCGAAACAAGAGTTTCTCTTACAGCTGAGGAAGGTGCTGCTGAAGGCTACATCCGTGAGGGCTATGCATTTTCACCGATGTTCACACTTGGCTTCAGAAAGAAAATATCTGATAAGGAGGTATTTGCGACATGGCTCAATCTGGAAAAGGCAAACTGAATTACAGATGCCCTTCATGCTTCATGAGGGATCTAGATATAGATATGTTCTACGATAAGGACAAGAAGGAATTCTACTGTCTGCGCTGCCAGTTCACAGGAACTGAGGAAGACGTACTCAAGGTTAATGAGATGATCCGCTTCCGTTACAAGGCAATGCACAAGAGATTCACTAAATTTGATTTTGATTAAGATGACAAGAATGAAAAAGAAAAGTGATAAAATTATCGAATATACAAAGGGAGTTGATCTCTCGACTTTGTATGAGCTCGAAAAACTTGGGGCGCGCTACTTTGACAAGGGCGAGGAGAAGGATATCCTCGAGATCATGAAAGCGTATGACATCGATACGGTTCGTCTCAGGCTCTGGAATGATCCGTACAGCCCTTCGGGAGAGCCTTACGGCGCAGGTACGAATGATCTTGAGACAACGCTGGCAATAGGCAAGAAGGTTACGGAAGCCGGACTGGGAGTGCTTCTTAACTTCCACTACAGCGATTTCTGGGCTGATCCGGGCAAGCAGTATAAGCCTAAGGCATGGGAACAGATGAACGTGCAGGAGCTCGAGGATGCGGTATATGATTTCACATTTACTGCAATCAAATATCTTCAGGATAAAGGCGTCAGAATTACCATGATCCAGATCGGAAATGAGCTTTCAAACGGCCTTCTCTGGCCTGAAGGCAAGGTTCCGGAATATGAAAATAT